>NZ_JAXDSS010000092.1:0-25859 GCF_034090345.1 Peptoniphilus sp.
AAGTTAAGCTTTAATACGCCGATGGTACTTGGCTGGAGACGGCCTGGGAGAGTAGGTTTTGCCGGATTTATAAAGACGTATGTCGATCTAATAAAAGACTATGTATGTCTTTTATTTTATTAATGTGCACAGATTAAAAAAGAATATTAGTCATCCGGTATCAATAGTATAAAGGACACACCTGTACCCATACCGAACACAGAAGTTAAGCTTTAATACGCCGATGGTACTTGGTTGGAGACGGCCTGGGAGAGTAGGTTTTGCCGGATTTATAAAGAACGTATGTCAATCTATTAAAGAATGATATACGTTTTTTATTTTTAGTTTGAGTAAAACAATAGGTGGTAGTCAAATATACTATTTACTAAAAAGACATGGATTTAGAAAATAATGCCAAGAAGTAGACATTTTAAAAAAGCAGACAAAGAGGCTATATAAGCCTCAAAAAAATTAACACCAAAGCAGAAGAACTTAGAAAAGTTAACCCGGATAAAAAAGTAAGAATCATGTTCCAAGGCGAAGCAGGCTTTGGTAGAATAAACAAACCAAAATACTGCTGGTGTAACAATAAAATAAGACCAGAAGTTCCATCACACCCTATAAGAGAATATAGATATATTTATGGAGCAGTAGAAGCAAAAACAGGGAAAACTTCTTTTTAATAATGCCATACTGTAATACAGACTGCATGAATGTATTTTTAAAAGAACTATCAAAAGAATATAAAGATGACATAATTTTAATCATATGTGGTGGAGCAGCATGGCATAAATCAAATAGATTATGTCAAACAATAAATAAATTAACTAAAGAAATGGTTAAGTGTGTTACACATAGAGATTGGATTTTTAATTATTAATTTTATTAGTGATTAGTATTAGAAAAAATACCAATGCCATAAACACAAAGGAATGGGTCAAGTATATAGAAAATGCCTTGATGCAGAATATAAACGAAGCTACGGCTCAATGTGTAAACAAATAAAAAAGCTTAAAAACTATGAAAAACTAAGGAAAATAAGTTATCCAAAAAGCAAATATAAACCAATAAAAGGAACTTCTCCGGGAGAATTTGTAGAAATAGATTTAAAATACGTACCGCTCGAATGCATAGGATTTAAAAGTAACTACGAAAGATACTATCAAATAACAGCAATATACTTATACAGCAGAAAAAGAATCCTTAAACTAGTAAATGAAATAGCACTCACGAAACCTCAAAAATGCTAAAGACACTAGAAAAAGACTTTGGATTTAAAATAAAAACAGTACAGACAGATAATGGTAAAGAATTCTGTAATGATAGAGAACAAAAGAAATCAGCATTTGAAAAAACATTAGAATATTTAGAAATAGAACACATAAGAACAAGACTATATTTCCCATGGCAAAATGGAGTAGTAGAAAGAAGTCACAAGATAGATAACGAGCTATTTTACAGTAAAAAAAGATTTAAGAGCGGAGAAGAAATGTATAAATCATTTCAAAGATATAGCATAAGAACAAATAATATAGCAAGAAAAGTATTAGCATTTAAGACGCCAAAAGAGATGTTTGATGAATATTTCAAAAGGGCTGCATAAGGCTACAAATAATGCATATCCCTGTCAAGGGTCGCTCCGCTTTTCCCCTTGACAGAAATATGTATTATTTGTGAAAGACAATTACGCCCTTTGAAAATATTATTGGATGGTTTTCTTGTCACATATGTTTGATAACTATAGATTATTAATTTTATTAGTGATGAGTATTACTTGAAATATTGAAAGATTTAGTGTAAGCTTTTTATGCTTAATTTAAGGTATTAGTTATATATTAATTATATCAAAAAATATTTTCCTTTTTATAAAGTAGCTGTTTTTTAGGACTATTTACAACAGCCCTTTTAAAATTTAACTTCTATGAAATTTTCTGTACCTTTGTGTTTTATTACATTGTTAACATTTTCTTCAAAATGAGAAATATCTTTTGTAGCATAAAAGTTTATATTAGTATTACTTTTATTATCGGAGAGAAGGCCATCTTCTAGTATTTTTTTTAGATTTAATGCAGTGCCCTTAGCTGGATTTACAAATGCTATTTCAATATTTTCTTCTTTAAATAACTTTTTAAATGTATTTGTAGCTAGAGCGAAGTGAGTACATCCTAGGATTAGAGTATCATATTCAAAATCACCCAGTTCATTTAGATACCTTCTGATTATATTTTCAAGTTCTTCGCCATATAATGTACCGTTTTCTATTGCAATCACAAGATCTGGAGCACCTACACCTCGAATATCTATATTGGGGTCAATTTGTTTTAAAGTTTGCTCATATACTCCTGATTTAACAGTGCTTTCAGTTGCTATAAGAGCTATTTTTTTGTTTTTTGAAACTTCAACTGCATATTCACATGCTGGTTCAACAACTCCTAAAATAGGAAAGTCAAATATTTTTTTAGCATTTTCAAGGGCATAGCAAGTAGCTGTGTTACAAGCTAAAACTGCAGCCTTTATATTTTTATTTTTAAGAAAATCCAAACATTCAGAAGTGAAGTTTGAAATTTCTTCAGGTGTTCTTGTTCCGTATGGCATCCTTAAAGTATCACCTATATATTCATATGATTCATTAGGCAATTCTTTGATTAACTCTTTTAAGACAGAAAGTCCACCTATTCCGCTATCAAAAATGCCTATAGGATTTTCTTTACTATACATATTAACATCCTTCTAAATCAAAGCATCTAACAATAAATTAAGACACTGATAAAATTTATTTTTTATATATAAATGCTCATATTTTTTTAATATGAGCACGACAACATCTTGTTCTATACTTAATTTTAAAATTTACTTATATAATATTTATTTTACACTTATTTAATAAATCAATCAAATATAAAATTAAATAAATAGCTAAACTTTAACAAAACTTAGATTTTTTAATTAAAAGAGTCTAGAAATTAATAAAAACTATTCTATATTATCATGATAAATCTATACGATATACCGTTAATTATCTGTTAATATTGATGTTTATTAGTTGAAGTATAGAAAACGTTTTGTTATAATACCTAATGAAAGTTATTATAAATTATACATAATGTTTTTAATGATCGTATTAAAAACAATGAGGAGGTAGTTCATTTATGGGCGATTTATTAACAATACAAACCAACATGATGCAAACAACAGCTATTGCAATTATAATGTTATACGTTGGTAAGTTTTTGAGAAAAAAAGTGGAATTCTTTGAAAGATTTTGTATCCCAGCACCAGTTATCGGTGGTTTCTTATTTGCTCTTATTCATTTATTAATCAAAGTTGGCGGAATTGCTACTTTTGAAATGGATACTACATTGAAAGGACCTTTCATGATGGTATTCTTCACTACAATAGGGTTAGGGGCTAACCTTGAAACGCTTAAAAAGGGTGGAAAAGGGTTCTTAATTTTCTTACTTATTTCTGTAGTATTAGTAGCAGGTCAAAATATTGTAGGTATGGGGCTTGCAAAAGTTATAGGTCAAAATTCACTTCTTGGTCTTGCTTGCGGTTCTATCACAATGGTTGGTGGACACGGGACAGCAGGGGCTTGGGGACCAACTCTTGAAGAAATGGGCTTACAATCGGGCGAAGTTGTAGCACTGGCTGCAGCAACTTTCGGTGTTATAATGGGTTCACTTATAGGCGGACCTGTTGGTTCATCATTAATTAAAAAACATAACTTAAAACCAAGCAAAGAATTTGCAATGGATACTGAAATTTCAGAAGAAGGAGTTGCAAGAGAACCTATTGGAGAAAAAAGAGGAAATGTTCCAGCGCAACTTACAGCAGCAGATTTCTTAAAAGTTTTGTGTGTTATATTTGTTTCTGTAGGTCTAGGAGCAATCCTAAAGAATTTCCTTGCTGAACATATCTCAATAGCAGGAACACCACTTAACTTACCTGAATATGTTGCGGCAATGATCTTCGCTGGTGTTTTTGTAAATACTCTAGGGAAGAAAGAAATATTTGCTATTGATCAAAGAGCAAATGACATTTGTGGGGATATAGGACTTAATATTTTCCTTGTAATAGCTCTTATTACTCTGGATTTAACACAATTAAAAGCTGTAGCAGGACCAATGCTTATTATCTTGTTTGCACAAACTATATTCATGGCATTCTTTGCTTATGTTGTGTGCTTTATCGTTATGGGTAAAGACTATGATGCAGCTGTCCTTTCAGGGGGGATGTGTGGATTTGGTATGGGAGCAACTTACAATGCTCTTGCAAACATGGACTCAATTACAGAAGAATATGGTCCAGCACCAAAGGCATACTTTATTTTACCTATGGTAGGAGCTTTTGCTATAGACATTATAAATGTTCTTATCATAACAGGATTTGCACAAATTAAATTCTAGTTTATAAGAATAAAAGGACCTCGGATGAGGTCCTTTTTTGTACATTAATGGTATGCTGCCAAGCTGTGGTGAAAGTCTGCAAGGGGCTTAGTTGCTGATGGGCACCCATATTGATTCCCAATATTATATCGTGAGGCATAGGCGAGAAGACAGGATAGCGAAATCGTAGCCTGACGAATAGGAACCTAATACTAAGGCGTCTGCGGTGGATAAGTGATCTCAAAATCACGAAGTCTAAAAGAGTAAAAGTAATCTGTATGTAGCATATTAGGAAGGTAAACTAGGAGAGAATGACTACTTATCACGTGAGGTCTTGTGAACGGAATAGCTGTACTAATAACAACAAACCACGAAAAGTCGTCGAATCTATAGTAGTGAAGAAGTATATGTAATGGATATGGAGAGAAGTGCTGAACAATCTAAATTGAAATGGAACTATTATGGCGAGAGTCCATGTCAAACGAGAAGAAAGTAGCGAGGGGATAACTGAACAAATGCTTCATAGGAGATGGGATAAAGGGCACAAGAGCAGAGGAAGGAAATAAGACAATCTATGTCACAAATTTTAGTGAAAATTCTTATATTAGTATCCGTTAAATAATAAATAGAATTATGTAATTTTTTGAAGAAAAAAACAGAACGTGGGCAAATAATTACAGCTAAGAAAATTGAAAAAGCATATATATATATAAATTGTAGGGCATTTCATAGGAACACGTCAAGTATATATAGTATTAAAAAAGACACGTATTTAGAAAAATCATATCTAGAAGTAGATATCCTAAAAATAAGTGAAAAGGTTATAAAAACCTCAAAAAATTAACACAAAATTAGAAAAAGTAAGAAAAGTTTACCTTGGTAAAAATAAGAATTATGTTTTAAGGAGAAGCAGGATTTGGTCGTATAAATAAGTCGAAATATTGTTTGTGCAATGATAAAATAAGGCCTGAGTTTTCCTCACATCATGTAAGAGAATATAGATATGCTATGGAGTAATAGAGCCAAAAACAGGAGAAAATTTCTTTTTAGGCTTATCTTATTGTAATACAGATTTTATGAATATCTTTTCACAAGAGTTATCTAAACAATACAAGAATGATGTAATCTTACTGGCATGTGATGGAGCAGCATAGTATAAATCAAAAGGACTTAACATCCCTGAAAATATAATTATAACACATATTCCACTATACACACCGGAAATGAATCCCATAGAATAAATATGAAAACAAATAAGGACTATGGGATTTAAGAATTAATTATTTAATTCATTAGCTGATGTTGTTAATAGATTGTGATAAATTATAAATAATTTAATTAAAGAAATGGTTAAAAATATTACTCATATGGACTGGCTTATATGTCTAGGTTTAATAAGATATTAATATTAGAATGGGAGCTGATAAGAACATAGTCTTTAAATATACTAAAATTAAGTAATAAGGAGATTGATATGGGAAGAAAAAAGAAACGAGATTTTTTTAAGAAACTGGTAAGGGTAAATATAATTTTAAGTTCAATAGGAGTATTATTATTAGTTTTATTAGTGATTTTTGATGTAGCATATCCTAATCCGTGGTTTACAATACTGTCTTTGTGTGCAATTGTTTTAATCTTTTTGGCTTTAATATTGTGGGGATTAGTTTGGGTTAATGATGTAGTTGAAGTGTATAAGATAAATAAAAAATTAGCACTCCTAATGTTAGTTGTTGGGATTATTTTTATAGTCTATGAATTCTTTATAAAAGAGGTGTTGAGAAATTTTGATTGTTAGTAGAATGTTTAATAGGATAAATTAATATAAATGATTTTACTTATGGGAGTTATTTAAGAATGAGGAATTTACAAAAAATAGAAAGTTTTATATTAGAAAATAAATATGTCCTACTCTATTTTGGAACTGAGACTTGCTCTGTATGTCATGGGCTTAAGCCGCAAGTTCAAAAGCTTTTAAGTGAATATCCGATGATAAAAGAAAAATTTATTTGGGTTGATGATATAAGTGAAATTAGAGGGCAGTTTCAATTATTTACTTTTCCTGTGTTAATAATGTATGTTGAGGGGGAAGAATTTTTTAGAATGGCAAGGTTTGTGCCGATAGTTGAACTTAAAGAAAAACTTGATAGGATTATGGAACTTTCAAATTAATAAAAAATTTAATTTAAGATAAAAAGCTCAGCGAGAAATCACTGAGCTTAATTTTATGTCATTACAAAAGTTAAGATTAAAACGCTGACTATTGCCAAACCATAAGTTATGGGTAGGCCTACAAACATCTGCTTGTCAAACATCCACTCTCTGTCATCTTCGGTTGGCGCTGACATCTGCATCAATGATCCGGCAGATGAGAATGGAGATATGTTAGTTGAGAGCGAACCGGCAACTGTTGCAGTAAATAGAAGAGTCGCATTTAAGTTGGGGTTTGCAGCAACCATAGCACCTATTATAGGGAAAAGCGATGGAGTAACTACTGATAGTGTGGAACTGAAGAATGACATAGCTCCGGCGACTAAGCAGAAGGCTGTAGGTATTAAAAATTCCGGCACATTTGAGTCCATAAATGTTCCTATCTGGCTTATAACTCCGGCTTTAACTGCAATTTGAATTAGTATACCCATACCACATAGCATGATGATAGTAGTCCATGGAATGCGAATTAATACTTCTTTTTGGTCTGCTAAATGAAGTAAAAGAGAGATAACTGACATAGTTATACAGACAAGGCCTATGTTGAGCATAGAGTTAATATTTGCAATCCATTGTACTTCAGGGTTTAGGATATTCATTACAGGGAATATTAAAACCAGGACAAATGTAAGTGCGATTAGAAATAGATTTATCTTTTGTTTGGCATTAAAAGGTAAAGGTCTTTCTACTTCCAAGGTCTTTGAAATATTTCCATTTTTAAAACGATTCACTAAGAATAATACTATAAGTACTATGAGTGGATAGATAACAGTAAATGAAAAGATTGGAATTCCCATTTGGAATGCTTCGTTTTCAAATCCGGCATCTTTCATAAGGCCTTGGAATACAATTCCCGAACCGCTTGTCATCAAGTTAGCTCCACCGGAAGCTCCCCAGTTTACAGCTTGTGCGCCAATAAGTATATTTTTTCCACTCTTTTTACACAATGCTATGGCAATAGGGCAAAATACTGCCATAACAGTAAAAAATCCTGCACCCATTGCAGATAGTAGCACAGAAATTAAATAGATAATTATGTATAACATTTCGGGGAAATTTTTGGTTTTGTAGAGTATATGGTTAGCAAGTTTATCCATTGTGCCATTAACTACGGCAAAATTATAGAACATACTAACTGAAAAAATAGCAAAGAATATACTCATTGGCCAAAGGTTAATGACTTCTTTTGGATTCATCTTAAGTAAGAAACATCCTATTAAGTATGAAAAAGATAGCGCTATTAACCCAACGTTAAGTTTTGTTTTGTATCCGATGGCAATTGCAGCCACTATTGCGGATATAATAATAAAGTTAATCATCGTTCACCTCACATCAACTTAATGATACTATGTAAGATTGAAAAAAGAAAGCAAATTAGGTAAAAGGTTTTTATTTTTAAATTAAAAGTGAAAAAGATATAAATTTATATTACTGCAGTATCTAACAATATAATGTTTGGGTAGAAATATACAGAGGTGATTAACGTGAATACTATAGAAAATCAATTGGAACATAGAACTATAAGAAAATTTGAAGATAGAGAAGTAGATAGCAAAACGTTGAATAAATTATTTGATGTATATAATCATTCAGCAAGTTCAACCGGAATGCAACAAGCATCTATAATAAGAGTTACAGACCCAAAGATAAAACATGAGATAATGAAAGTGTCTAATCAAGAATATTTGGAAGATGTTCCGGAACTATTGATATTTATTGTGGATTTATACAGAAATTATAGAATAGCTGAAGAAAAAGGATATGTAGAAGACGCATATAAACACATGGATAAATTTTTCCAAGGCTTCACAGATTCTATTATAGGCGCTCAAAATATGGTGGTTGCAATTGAGTCGTTGGGAATGGGAGCTGTTTATTTTGGATCGATATTAAATGACTATGACAGAATGGTTGAGTTATTAAAACTACCTAAGTATACATTTCCTGTAGTTGGTTTAGGTTTTGGATATCCTGCCGAAAAACCTCAGGTAAAACCTAAGATGCCGATTGAATTAAAAGTATTTGAAAATGAATATAAAGAGTATGAAAATTATTTAGAAGCATTTAAAGGTTATGATGAAACTATGACAACTTATTATGATACCAGGGACAACGGACAGAGGTCAGATTGTTTTACGGATCAAGTTGTTAAAAAGTTTTTATCGACAAATGAAATCAGAAGAGATGTTTTGAAATCCATAGCAAAACAAGGCTTTGAAATGAGATTATAAATAAAAAACTAGGCAGTGTATGAGCTACCTAGTTTTAACTATTTTGGAATCTATTTTGGAATCAGAAATTGCTTTATTTAATAGATTTTTGAAAAATGAGATAGTTTTTTCAGAGTCTATAGAAATTCTGTAGTTACCATCTTCTTTTTTGCCCTTTATAACAAGTCTATTTTCTTTGTCTGTATAAATTGACTTGATCGAAGAATAGGGAAGCACAAGATTTCCAAGTACAAACCCATCAGCATAAGTACCGCCAGCTACATTAAAAGTATCTCTTCCTGTTCTGAAAGAATTTTTATTGCTGAAAGTGTATACATTTGTTTCCTTACTTTCTTCTTTGTTTTCAAACAGACCTGAAAGTAAATTTACTAAGAATATCAAAAGTATTAGAGCAACCACTGCTGGATTAGTTACAGTTGTGAGTAGCTTGTGTTCAGGTAAATACATAGTTCTTACAATGTATAAATTTAAAAAGATCAAAAATATAACATAAACTAAAATTTTAACTATGTAATTTAAAGAGTTAATCTTTAGAGATTTTAGTCTTGTAAGCTTGGAATACTCTGCAAACAATTCATCGATTGTCGATAAAAATAAGAAATTTGCAAATATCCAAAACATATGCATAAAGATCGAACCTTCAATAGCTGATTGATTTTTAAAAAAAGTTTGTATCCCCAACGGAATTAACAAAGATATAAATATTATAATTCCAAGTTTTAAATTGCTTTTCATGATACCTCCAAATAAGTTAATTAAAAAAATTATATCATAAAAATTAAAAAAATGATTATAGTTCTAAAATTTGGGTATATTAAAAATAACAAAATATTAAGGAGTGATACCAATGTACGACTTAGTAGATTTAGTTAAAAAAGTAGAGAGAATAGCAATTGAAGACTAAGGTTTTAAGCAATATCGTTTAGATAAGCTATTGACTACTGAAGAAAATTTGAACAATTAAAAATAAATATATTATAGACCGGATTTTTTATCCGGTTTTTTTGTTCCCCTTATAAAATAGTGAAATATAAATGTAATATAATAGGAATCGCTTTTATGATATAATGAACTCATCAAAAAAAGGAGGCATTAGTATGAAGAAGAGAATAATAAGCATTGTAATGATGCTTGCAATGGTTATGAGTTTAGTAGGATGTACCCCAAACATTACAGCATATTTAGAAAAAACTAAAGAGGTACAAAACTGGAAAGGCTCTAAAATATCAGGACAAGCAGAAGTTAAAGTATCTTTTAAAGACGATCAAGGGAAAACACAAGAAGTTAAAATGCCTATGACAGTATCGGGCGTTTCAGAGGGAAAAGAAAAAGCAGAAGTTAAAGTATCTATGGATATGACAGCTATTAAGAAAATGGCTCCTGCAGAAAACGATGAAGAAGCTATGAAGATGATTCCTGATAAATTTGAAATGCATATGTTTGTAGACGGGACAAAAGTTTATATTAATAAAGACTACTTTAATGCTATGGCAATGGGTAACAAAGAAGCTTTGGCAAATATCAAAGAAGACTATGTACTTTTAGCAACGGATGAAGAAAATTCAGTTGCAATAATGCCGCAAAAAGCAGTTATGGAATATGTAAACTCTGCTGAATTCAACGCTGATGTGATGAGCATTTTAAATAAGGCTCTTGAAGGATACAAACCGTTAGGTGATATGAAAGTTGAAGGAAACAAATTCACTTACGAAGCTACATCTGACCAAATGGCACAAGAAATTATAAATTCAGTTACAACTATCGTAGCAAACTGGGATAAAGTTTCAGGTGATATTTATAAATTAGCAAACAAGATGGAAGCCGGCGTAGACGAAGCTACTATCAAAGGAGCAGTTAAAGAATTTAAGAAAGACGACTTTGCTAAGTCAGTTAATAAAGCAAAAGAAACAATAAAGGGTTCAAGCTTAAAATCATCAATAGATTTTAAAGAAGGAAGATACCTACAAGAAGTGGTATTAGACCTAAAAGTTAAAGACATGTTCAATATGGCTATGACTATGAAATCTGAAGCGGTAAAAGATGATTCAGTAAAAGTTATGATACCTAAATCAGTTAAAAAACTAACTTCAGCAGAATATATGGACTTAATTTTCCATATAGATCAAACACCTATAATAAACGTAAGAGTCAATGCAGAAGAATTAGAATTTTCAGACCAACAACCTACAATAGTTGAAGGAAGAACTTTAGTACCATTCAGAGCACTTCTTGAAAAATTAGGGGCGAAAGTTGAATGGAACGAAAAGAATCAAACAGTTACAGCAACTAAAGCTGATAAATCTATCGTTCTTAAAATAGGTTCAAACAAAGCAACTGTAGACGGTAAAGAAGTTACTCTTGATGTACCGGCAGTAATAGAAAATGGACGTACAATAGTTCCATTAAGATTTTTATCAGAAAACTTAGGATACAAAGTTAAATTTGACGCAGAAATGGCACCATTCTACGTAATAGACATCTATAATACAACTGATGAAAAATTAGCTGAAACACTTAAAGCAAAAGAAGAAGCTATGATAGCTGAATTTGCAAAGAAAGAAAAAGAAAGTCTTGAAAAAGCTGATAAGTCTGAAAAAGCAACTTCAGTAGGAATTATAGGCGGTAAAGATTCTGTAAAATAAAAGTAAGACTAAATAAGAATTTATTAATTGAAAACATATACCAGTTCTATTTACAATATTTTCAATGTTAAAATATTGTAAATAGAATAGAAAATTAGTTGGAATTATGATATAATTATTAAAATTGAATGTTTGACAATTAGGTAATAGCATATGATAATCGCAACAAACAAACAAACAAACAAACAAACAAACAAACAAACAAACAAACAAACAAACGGGAGTATACTGTTATCTAATATATTAAAAATTTATAATTATAAGTTGTCATAAAAGACCCAAGTATTTTGAAATACTTGGGTCTTTTTATATATATCGATAGACTAATTAAAGGTTTAAATTAAAGAATAGGAGGATGAAATGAAAAAGAAAATATTTACTTTATTTTTAACCTTAGTAATGATGATTTCAATTGCCAACCCTGTATTAGCAACAGAAACATCAAAAGAACAAATTCCTGAAAAGGTACAGTGGCTCATCAATAAAGGATGGGTTAAAGGAAGAGGGAATGGTCTGAATTTAGACAAGACAATAACAAGAGCCGAAGTTGCAAAAATGGCAGCTTTAATTTCAAACTATGAAAAAGAAGCCGATAATGCTAAAGGGACTCAAGGTAGTTTTACTGATGTAAATGTAGAACATTGGGCTAACGGATATATTAATGTAGCAACTACTAAAGGTTACGTTAACGGATATCCCGATAAGACATTTAACCCGGAAAACCCAATAACAAATGCTGAAATTATTACGATACTTTCTAAACTACATCCTGAATGGAAAACATCTTTAACAGAGGGAAAAATATGGCCAACAGCAGAAGTAAATTTTGCAAAGACAAATAATATCTTAAAAGACATTAAAAATTTAGACGGCAAAAATGATAAAAACGCTACTAGACAAGATGTTTTTGAGATGATATACAATTTATGTCAAGAAAAGATAAGACTTACTGTTAAAAATGCTGAAAAGCAACTAAGCGTTAAAGAAAGCACTAAACCAAGCGCTATAAATTGGTGGTGGAATAATGGTTATTTAGCTAATAGAGAATATGCAGTAAGATTTTATGACATAAACAAAGCTCAACTATACACTAAGTATGTATATGAAGGAGATAGAGTTTCAAGTATAAATGCCCCGGAAGTAGATGGCTATAAATTTGAAGGATGGATGGATAGAGATACTGGCAAATATTTTGAATTTAATGATAGAGTTTATAGAGACATAGATTTAATTGCAAAATATAGTACTGATATGGCTAAAATAAAGCCTGTAGAACCAAAACCTGTAGAACCAAAACCTGTAGAACCAAAACCTGTGGAACCAAAACCAGGTGAATTAGAAAAACAAATAGAAGAAGAAGCAAATGCTCAATTAAAAGAAACAATAGAAAAAGCAAAGAACGCATTAGAAGAAAACAAAAATGAACCGCAAAAAGCAGCAGAAGAATTAAAGAAAGCAATAGCAAAAGCAGAAAAAGTTCTAAGCGAAGGAAACGTAGAAGCAAAGACAAACGAAACAACAACATTAAACGATGCTAGAATAAAATATTTAAACATAGCAACAGAAACAGAAAAATTAAATAAACTATTAGAAGAATCACTTCCGCTATACCAAGATAAAAATGTAAGTAATGACTTCAAAAAAGCTTATGAAGAAGCAAATAAAGTTTCAGTAAACGGTGAATCACTGGAAGAAGTAAAAGAAGCAATATCAAAATTAGAAAAAGCGATAGCAAAAGAAAAAGAACTAAACAAACAAATAGAAGCAGAAGCAAACGCTCAATTAAAAGAAACAATAGAAAAAGCAAAAAAAGCCTTAAAAGAAAACAAAAATGAGCCGGCAAAAGCAGCAGAAGAACTAAAAACAGCAATAGAAAAAGCAGAAAAAGTTCTAAGCGAAGGAAATGTAGAAGCAAAGACAAACGAAACAACAACATTAAACGATGCTAGAAGAAAATATTTAGACATAGCAACAGAAACAGAAAAATTAAATAAACTACTAGAAGAATCACTTCCACTATACCAAGATAAAAATGTAAGCGATGAGTTTACAAATGCCTATAAAGAAGCAAATAAAGTTTCAGTAAACGGTGAATCACTGGAAGAAGTAAAAGAAGCAATATCAAAATTAGAAAAAGCGATAGCAAAAGAAAAGGCAGTGCTTATAGTATTTAATGAAGTAACAGAGCTTTTAGAGAAGGCAAGAGGTTTGTTAGAAAGGGTAAAAGTTTTGCAGCCTACAGAGGACCCACTGGATATTTCTGATAAAGATAGTTATGTTGAAAAGCAAGAGATAAAAGACAAGTTAAGTTCAGCTTATGATAACTTACAAACAAATTTTGAAAAGTTTAAGAAGACTAGGGATATAAATGATGTTCTACCTGAAAATTCAAAATTAAAAGAAGCATTAAAGGCATTTGAAGGACAAATTAAAAAAGGTCAATTAACACAGGAAAAATTAGTTCAAGCGAAAAAAGAACTTCAAGAAAATATAGATAAAGCAGAAAAGATAAAAGAAAGATTTAAAAAGTTTAATGCTGATCCTAAAGTCAAAGAGTTAGAAAAATTGGTTGAGGAAGCAAAACAAATTTTAACTTCTGGTAAGTATAAAGAAATACTAGCTGAAATATTTAATTTAGAAAAAACTGTTAATATAGATATGTCTACTATATCTAATATCGAAGAATTAACAAAAAAAGCAAACGAACTAAAAGATTCACAAGAAGGACCTAAAATTAGAGAACTTTTAGAGAAAATAGAAAAATCAGATGAAGAAACTAGGGCTTATCTTGATATGAAACTTTTAGGGGAATTAGAGGATCAGTACACAGCTGTGACTTTGAAACAAGAATTCAATAGATTGTTAACTTCTAAAAGTGCAACTAAAGAACAAGCAGAAAAAGCTTTATTGGAATATGATGATCTTAAGCAAGAGATAAAAAGCAAACATAAGGATTTAAAAAAAGCTTATGATGAAGTGTTGATTAAATTTTTTATGATTAAGTACACTGTAAATACTAAACCGGAAGATGCAAAGGTAGAAATTATAGAAAGAGAAACCGGAACAGTTATTAATCCTAGAGAAAATAAAACTTATTATTTGGAAAAAGATAGATATTATAAGCTGAAAGTATCAAAAGATAATTATATTACTAAAGAAACAGATATAAATCCTTTAAATGAAGAAAATTTTGAAAGAACAATAACTTTACAAGAATTAAAAGGAACACTTAAGCTTTCTGATGGAGAAAACTATACAGTAGAACAACAAAAAGTAAAAATAGATAAATCTAAACTCCAAGAAAAAGACTCTAAATATAGTGTTAGATTAAAAGTTAATTCAAATAATAATGACAATGTACTTTATACATTAGACAGTAATGATCAGGCTACGTTAGATACAGAATTACAAGGTAAAGTTAAATTGGACAGTGATGGAAAATTTGAATTTAATAAAGATTTGGAAGTTGGAAAAACATATAAGGCAAAAGCTAGTGCTAAAGGTTATGAGACATTAGAATTTGAGATTGTTATAGAAAATGGACAACAATTGCCTAAATAGTCTCGTGAAGTAGTAGTAGAATTTAAAATTCAATCAGACTTACTCAAGGGGAAATTAGAATTTGAAAACTCTTTAGAAACAATAGATGTAAATGTAAAGCAAGGACAAAATGTAACTATTCCAAAAGTTAAGTTCAAACAAACATATGGAGGGCTGGGATTTTATTATCTTGTCTGGTATAATGGAGAAGAAAAAGTGGGTGACTATAGTAATTTAACTTTTAAAGTGGATGAGAATGAAAAGGATAGAGTAATTATAGTAGGTAAAGATAGTTAAACAAGGTTAATAAATACTAATAAAAATAATATAATTTTAGATACAGATGAATAAGTTGATTTGTTGGGTCTGTAAATAATTTTGCGTATGGAACTTCCTGATTAGAATAAGGAAAAATTCCTCATGATTACTATTATTTTATAAGGAGTTTTCATATACAAACTATTTTTATATAAAATAACAAAGAGCGAGAGTGAGTCCACCCTCGCTTTTATATTTAATTAGATTCTAATTTGTTGATAGCAGTAACAAGTGCATCAACATCAATGCCATGAACCATAGCTGCCTCTTCAAGTGATTCCATTTGAGAAGCAGGGCACATTATACAACCCATTCCAAAACTCATAAGAGTTCCAATAGCTTCGGGTTTATCTTTAAGGATTTCTCCTATAATAGTATCTTTAGTAACTGTCATTTCAGTCCTCCTTTAACATTTATCACACTTAGACCTTTAAAAGTAGATTCACCTTCATAGTATCCAAGAGTAAGAACATAGTTAGCATTTTTATCTATACCCGTAGGTAAGTTGTTTAATTCAATATTCTTTGATTTCAAAACAAAAAATACACTCTTACCGTCTTGTTCAACTTTTACAATAGGAGTAATTTTCAGGCTACCTTTAAATTTAAGTTGAATAGGCGTAAGTAAAAGCACATTTTCCTCTGACAGGTATTCAACCTCTAAAGCGTGTTGCTGTCCATTGTCAGTTCGACCTATGATATTTGCTTTGTCAGTAAAATCATAAACGCTGATAACATCTTTTTCTGGAGTTAAATCTTTTGTGTTAGAGGAAACAGCTGCAGTTAGGTTAACTAATTTTATTTCTTCACGAGAAGTTAGGTCCTTGGGTTCTATTTTTTCAGACCTTATCAGGACTTTACGCTCAGCTTCATTGTAATCTACAACAAATCCTAAATTTTTGCCCAAGTCTCTAAGCTTAAAGTAGTTGTTTCCGTTAATTAAGTAACCACTGTATTTTACTTTATCATTGTCAACACGAGCTTTTTGAAAAGCCGGCTGAATTTCAAGGTCTTTTACATCAGACTTTTGCAAATCTGTTGGAAGCGGTTCATATTTTGAAAATCTCTTAATCAATATGTCATTAGTGTCTTCATTAAAATTTACATCAAAGCTAACTTTAGTATCTTTTAAAATGGCGGCAATATCTCTAAGTTTAAAATAATTGCTGCCGTCAATATTATAACCTTGAACTTCAACTTTATTGCCATCTAACAAAACAACTTGATCTGTTACGGAAGCTTCTTGTGCATAAACTACACTTGAAAGAGAAACTGCAAGTAGAGCTGATAAAATTATCTTTTTCATAAGTACCTCCTTGTTCATAATATATCACTTTAGATTATACCATATATGAAATTGAGCATAATAGAAATAAAAACAATTTCTAACTTTTATAGTATAACTACTTGGGCTATAATAGATGAGGAACGATATAGTTACTTGTATTGTAACAGTAGGCTAATAAGAAAAATCTATAGTTAGAAAACCTTATTTGGGTAGGGCTTTGTTGATAATGTAGATTTTATTTGTTATAATTACATAAAGATGGGATTAGTTCCAGTATATGGAATCGGGAGGTGTGTTTATGTGGACTAGCGAAACTATGACGTTGGGAGAAGCTGCCATTTATTCTATAACAGCAATAGCGGTTGTATTTTTGGCTCTTATTTCTATAGCATTATTTGTAAAGATTATCTCAGCTGTCGTTGGCGCAGTGGTAAAAGAAGAATCTGTTACAAAACCTGCAGCAGTTCAATCCAAGCCGGTTGAACCGAAACAAGATTTAAGCGTTGTTGCAGCTATAATTGCAGCAGTATCAGAAGAAACTAAATTATCAGTAGATAAATTTAAAATAGTGTCTATTGAAGAAAAGAAATAATTAGGAGGCAAATTTAAGATGAAGTATCAAGTAAAGGTAGATGGAAAAACATTTGAAGTAGAAGTAGAAAAAGTAGGCGGCGGACCAAGATCACTAAGCATGGCCGATTTCGGAGCTCCTCAAGCTCCAACAGCACCTGTTGCAGCTCCTGCAGCTCCGGCGGCACCCGCACCCGCAGCAGCACCGGCTCCGGAAGCTAAAGCAGCACCGGCAGCATCAACAGGCGGAGATGCAGTTACATCACCAATGCCGGGAACAATCCTTAAAGTAAACGTTAATGATGGAGCTTCTGTAAACGCAGGAGATGTTATAATAATTCTTGAAGCTATGAAAATGGAAAATGAAATTGTTGCAACAACTTCAGGTACAGTTTCATTAAAAGTTAAACAAGGAGAAACAGTTGATACTGATCAACTATTGGCAGAAATAAAGTAAGATAAATAGGAGGAAACTAAATTGAATTTCTTTTCAGTATTACAAGGCATCTTAGGCCAATCAGGATTTGCGTCAATGACTTGGCAAGAAGGTGTAATGTTTTTAGTATCCTTTATACTATTGTATCTTGCTATCAAAAAACAATTTGAGCCACTTCTTCTTTTACCTATTGCATTCGGTATGATGCTTACAAACTTACCTGATGCGGGTCTTATGAGAGAAGCGACAGATCACTGGTATAATTCAGGGGTATTGAGAATAATTTACGGAGGGGTTAAATCAAACCTATTCCCATGTCTAATATTTATGGGCGTTGGAGCGATGACTGACTTCTCGCCATTAATTGCTAATCCGGTTTCATTATTATTGGGATCGGCAGCACAAATCGGTATTTACGTTGCATTCATGATAGCTATTGCTCTAGGTTTTTCGCCTCAAGAAGCAGCATCAATCGGTATCATAGGTGGAGCAGACGGTCCGACAGCAATCTTTACAACATCACAATTAGCACCGAAATTATTAGCTCCAATAGCTGTAGCTGCATATTCATACATGGCGTTAATTCCTATAATTCAACCGCCAATCATGAAGGCACTTACAACTAAAAAAGAAAGAGAAACTAAAATGGTTGCTCTTAGAAAAGTATCAAAAGCTGAAAAAGTAATATTCCCTGTAGTGGTGGTATTATTTACAGCGCTTTTACTACCATCGGTAGCACCTCTTTTAGGTATGTTGATGTTAGGTAATTTATTTAAAGAATCAGGCGTAACAGCAAGACTTTCTGACACTGCTCAAAACGCATTGATGAATATAGTAACTATAATGCTTGGAACTACAGTTGGTGCAACTGCAAGTGGAGAAGCTTTCCTAAATGTTAGAACACTTCAAATTATAGCTCTAGGGTTAATAGCTTTCTCAGCAGCGACAGTTGCCGGTGTGCTTTTTGGAAAAGTGTTATACTATGCAACAGGAGGAAAGATAAATCCTCTTATTGGTTCAGCGGGAGTATCTGCGGTACCAATGGCAGCTAGAGTATCACAAGTTGAAGGTAGAAAATATAATCCTACAAATTTCCTATTGATGCACGCAATGGGTCCTAATGTTGCCGGAGTAATCGGTTCAGCAGTAGCTGCCGGACTATTCTTATTAGTATTTGGTTAAGAATTTTTGAGGACCTTATTTTAAGGTTCTCAATTGATGTGTAAATAAAAAAGGAGGAATTTACATTGAGTAAAGTAATGAGTTTAAAAGATGCCGTTAGCAAATATGTAGAAGACGGCGATGTAATCAGCTTTGGTGGATTTACAACAAACAGAAAACCTTACGCAGCTGTTTATGAAATTTTAAGACAAGGACAAAAAGAATTTATAGCTGAAGCAGGTCCTGCTGGTGGAGATTGGGACATGCTTATAGGAGAAGGAAGAGTAAAAGCTTATATCAACTGCTACACTGCTAACTCCGGTTATACAAATGTATCAAGAAGATTTAGAAAAGCTATTGAAAAAGGTGAATTACTATTTGAAGATTATTCTCAAGATGTTGAAATGTTAAGACTGCACGCAGCATCACTTGGTCTTCCATATCTTCCGGTAAAACTTATGATGGGTACAGACTTAGTTGATAAGTGGGGTATTTCTAAAGAAGAAAGACAAAAAATTGACAAACTTCCAAATGACAAGTTTGTATATGTGGAAAATCCGTTCACAGATGACAAAAAAGTTGTTGCAGTACCGGTACCTGTAATTGATACAGCAGTTATTCACGTACAAGTTGCATCACCGGACGGAACTTGCAGAATTATCGGAGATGAATTCCACGACATTGACATAGCTGTAGCAGCGAGAAAAACAATTGTAACTTGTGAAGAGCTTGTAAGCAACGAACAAATCAGACGTGACCCAACTCTTAACTCAATCCCGGGATTCTGTGTGGATGCAGTAGTTCACGTACCATACGGTGCTCACCCATCACAATGTTATGATTACTATGATTATGATCCGGCATTCTACAAAATGTATGACAAAGTAAGTAAGACAGAAGAAGACTTCAATGCATACATGAAAGAATGGGTTTACGACATTGAAGAACATGATCAATACTTAGATAAATTAGGTGCGACAAGATTAATTAACTTACATCCTGTTCAAGGCTTTGGATATGCTACAAATGTCCTAAAGGAGGTTAAATAATGGCAAGATATGATAACTATACAAACAAAGAAATGCAAGCGGTAACAATCGCTAGACAAATTAAAAACGACCAAATTGTTATAGTAGGTACAGGACTTCCTCTAATAGGGGCTTCTGTAGCTAAAAGAGCATTCGCTCCGGAATGTCAAATAATAGTAGAAAGCGGCCTTATGGACTGTTCTCCAATCGAAGTACCAAGATCAGTAGGGGATAACAGATTTATGGCACAATGTGCTGTTCAATGGCCAAATGTTAGATTCATAGGGTTTGAAGCTTGTGAATGGTTGCACAACAAAGAAAGAATGATAGCTTTTATCGGGGGAGCTCAAATCGACCCATATGGAAACGTAAACTCCACAGTAATCGGGGATTATAACAATCCTAAGACCAGATTTACAGGGTCAGGTGGAGCTAACGGTATTGCTTCATATGTAAACACTGTAATTATGATGCAACATGAAAAAAGAAGATTTATGGAAAAAATAGATTACATTACATCTCCGGGTTGGATGGATGGTCCCGGTGGAAGAACTCGTGCAGGAATTCCTGAAAATGTAGGGCCTCAAATGGTTGTAACTGACAGGGGTATTTTGAAGTTTGATGAAGAAACTAAGAAAATGTATTTAGCCGGATATTATCCAACATCAAGTCCTGAAGATGTGCTTGAAAATACAGGATTTGATATAGATGTTTCTCGTGCAGTATTACTTGAAGCACCGGATGAATCAGTAATCAAGCTAATAAGAGAAGAAATTGATCCAGGCGAAGCGTTTATTAAAGTGCCTGTAGAAGAATAAATATTGAGAGGAGATTCATGAGTAATTATTCATTAAATCCATATTTTAAACATATGCAAGCAATTGGTAACCCTTTAAAAGCGGCTAACCAAGAAAATTTTGACCTTGTAAGACAAGTTGAAATTGAAATTCAAAATGCTATCCAAACTGCTCAAGCTGCCGGAAAACCGGATGATAAAATAAATGAAAAGGGAGAATGGACAGCGCTTCAAAGACTTGCAGAATTAGTTGACGAAGGAACTTGGTGTCCGTTAAACTCGCTATTTGATCCGGCTGACAACGATACTGGTTCAACAGGTATAATCAAAGGACTTGGACGTATAAATGGGAAATGGGCTATGATAATAGCTTCAGATAACAAGAAACTAGCAGGAGCTTGGGTACCACATCAAGCAGAAAATCTTGTCAGAGCATCTGATACAGCCAAGAGACTTAGAGTGCCTCTAGTATATGTATTAAACTGCTCAGGTGTAAAACTTGACGTTCAAGAACAAGTATATCCAAATAGAATTGGTGGAGGTACTCCATTTTATAGAAATGCTGAACTTAATCAATTGGGAATACCTGTAATAGTAGGTATTTATGGAACTAACCCGGCAGGTGGCGGATATCACTCTATATCCCCTACAATCCTTATAGCTCACAAAGATGCCAACATGGCGGTTGGTGGAGCCGGGATCCTTGGCGGTATGAATCCTAAGGGATATATAGATGAAGAAAGTGCAAACCAAATTGCAGATGCAACAACTAATGCAAAGAAAGTTGCTCCTCCGGGATCTGTTGGAGTTCACTTTGCTCAAACAGGTTTCTTCAGAGAAGTATATGTTGAAGAAGAAGGCGTACTTGAAGGAATTAAAAAATATGTAGATATGCTTCCGTCATATGACCCGGAATTCTTCAGAGTAGATGATCCTAAGAATCCGGCATTTGATGTAAATGATCTATATTCAATAGTTCCGATGAACCCTAAAAAAGTTTATGACATTTACGACGTAATCGCCAGACTTGTAGATGGTTCAGAATTTATGGAATATAAGAAGAGCTATGGTCCTGAAATGGTAACAGGTGTTGCAAAAATAGCCGGTCTTCCAGTGGGTATTGTTGCAAATGCTCAAGGGTTCCTTATGAACTATCCGGAATACAAAGAAAAAGCTATTGGAATTGGAGGTAAGTTATATAGACAAGGTCTTATAAAGATGAATGAATTTGTAACACTTTGTTCTAGAGATAAACTTCCTATTATCTGGATTCAAGATACATCGGGAATTGATGTAGGTGATGATGCAGAAAGGGCTGAATTACTAGGTCTTGGACAATCATTAATCTACTCAATCCAAAATTCTGAAATTCCGCAAATGGAAATCACTTTGAGAAAAGGTACAGCAGCAGCTCACTATGTACTAGGGGGTCCACAAGGAAATTCAACAAATGCATTCTCAATAGGAACAGCAGCTACAGAAATCAATGTAATGACTGGAGAAACAGCAGCAGTAGCTATGTACTCAAGACGTCTTGCTAAAGACAAGAAAGCGGGAAAAGATCTTCAGCCAACAATTGACAAAATGAATGCTTTAATTGAAGATTACAATACAAAATCAAGACCAGCATTCTGTGCAAAGACAGGAATGGTTGATGAAATTGTAAACTTGAATGCAATCAGAAATTACATGATTGCTTTCACGGAAGCATCTTATCAAAACCCTGAGCATGTGTGCCCTGTTCATCAAATGCTTCTTCCAAGAATCATTAGAGATTTCGATAATCTTTATAGGAAGTAATTAATAGGCAGGCTGCAAAGCCTGCTTTTTACATACTTGGTGTTTTTGACATAAAGTTTGCTAAGTAGTACAATTATGTTTAACAAATATAAATTTAATATAATTAATTTAAGTATGGAAGGGAAAGTATGACAGAATCTATTTACACAATGGGGATAGACATTGGTTCTACCGCAACAAAGGGTGTAATTTTAAAAAAT
Source organism: Peptoniphilus sp. (assembly GCF_034090345.1). Taxonomy (GTDB): domain Bacteria; phylum Bacillota; class Clostridia; order Tissierellales; family Peptoniphilaceae; genus Peptoniphilus. Next base: position 22,582 of record NZ_JAXDSS010000092.1, read on the forward strand.
GGTAGGGAAATAATCGCTAAGACTGTTATAGATGTTGGGGCAGGAACAAGCGGACCTAAGAGAGCAATTAAGAATGTATTAGAAGCGGCTAATATGACAAGAGATGACATACAATTTGTAATGGCAACCGGATATGGTAGAAATGCGCTTGAGGAAGCAGATTTCCAAATGTCTGAGTTATCTTGTCATGCAAAGGGGGCTTATTTCTTATTTCCAAGAGTTCACACTATTATAGACATAGGAGGACAAGATGCCAAGGCGCTTAAAATAGGAGATGGAGGAGTTCTAGATAACTTTGTTATGAATGACAAGTGTGCCGCAGGAACAGGAAGATTCTTAGATGTAATAGCAAAAGTTCTGGAAGTAAATGTATCCCAACTTGAAGAACTTGACGAGAAGAGTGAAAAAGATATCGCAATTTCATCAACTTGTACAGTTTTTGCAGAATCAGAGGTAATTTCTCAACTGGCACAGGGAACTAAGATTGAAGACATAATAAAGGGGATACACGTTGCAATAGCAAGTCGTGTAGGTTCTTTAGCTAAACGTGTAGGAATTCAAGATGATGTTGTAATGACAGGCGGTGTGGCACTGAATAAAGGTATGGTAAGAGCACTTGAAAGAAATATCGGTCATAAGATTAATACTTCTGAGCTATGTCAATTAAATGGTGCTCTAGGAGCAGCATTGTTTGGATATCAAAAATACCAAAATAATTTAAAGAAGCAACAGAGAGACGCTAATAAATAACAAAAGCCTTTTTTTGGAGGAGGAATTATGGCTAAAAAAGTTTTAGAAAAAATACCGGGAATCAAACCAAGACCGGTTGAAGGACACAAACCGGCAGCAGCAGTACTTAGAGGCGTGGTAGACGCCGTTTATGGAGATGCATGGGATGCAAAGCAAAGAGGAGAACTGGTAGGATGGAGTTCATCTAAGTTCCCAATTGAACTTGCAAAAGCATTTGATTTACAAGTTGTATATCCGGAAAACCATGCAGCTACAACAGCAGCAAAGAAAGATGGACTTAGATTGTGTAATGCAGCAGAGGATATGGGGTATGATAATGATATTTGCGGATATGCAAGAATATCTTTAGCATTTGCGGCAGGGGAACCTACTGATTCAAGAAAGATGCCTCAACCTGACTTCGTACTTTGCTGTAACAATATCTGTAACATGATGACAAAATGGTATGAAAATATTGCAAGAATTCACAACATACCTATGATAATGGTAGACTTTCCATTCCAAAATACAAAAGAAGTATCTGAAGAAAAAATTGACTACATGGTAGGACAATTTGAACATGCTATAAAACAACTTGAAGAATTAACAGGTAAAAAATTCGACCAAAAGAAATTTGAAGAAGCTTGTAACATAGCTAACAGAACAGCTGCAGCTTGGTTGAAAGCTTGTTCATACATGGCGTATAAACCATCTCCACTAAGTGGATTTGACCTATTTAATCACATGGCAGATATCGTAGCTGCAAGATGTGATGTAAGAGCTGCTGAAGGTTTTGAACTTTTATCAGAAGAATTTGAACAATCAGTAAGAGAAGGTACTTCAACTTGGGAATACCCGGAAGAACACAGAATACTATTCGAAGGAATTCCTTGTTGGCCAGCACTTAGACCATTATTTGAACCACTAAAGAATGCAGGAGTTAATGTAACAGCAGTTGTTTATGCGCCGGCATTTGGATTCCAATACAACGGAATCAGAGAAATGGCAGCAGCTTACTCAAAGGCACCATGTTCAGTATGTATAGAAGATGGAGTTGAGTGGAGAGAAACAATGGCTAAAGAAAACGGAATCAGTGGAGCTCTTGTAAACTATAACAGATCATGTAAACCTTGGTCAGGAGCAATGCCTGAAATCGAAAGACGTTGGAAAGAAGATTTAGATATTCCGGTAGTTCACTTCGATGGAGACCAAGCTGACGAAAGAAACTTCTCTGAAGAACAATATAAGACAAGAGTTCAAGGTCTTGTTGAAATAATGGACGAAAGAAAAGAAGAAAGAGAAGCTAAAGGTGAAGAAGTTTATACAAACTTTGAAAACACTAAAGAGACTGACTGGTCAAAGCCAACTATTGATTGAGGTGTAGCATGGAAATTAGAGAAATATTAGATAAATTAACACATATCGCAAATAATCAAAGAGAGCAAATAGACAAATATCTTGCAGAAGGTAAAAAAGTAGTGGGTATATTCCCATATTATGCACCTGAAGAGATAGCTCATGCAGGTGGATTAGTTCCAATAGGAATTTGGGGTGGACAAGGTCCAATTGATAAAGCTAAAAATTATTTCCCAACTTTCTACTATTCATTGGCATTAAGATGTTTAGAAATGGCTTTAGATGGAACACTTGATGGACTTAGTGCATCAATGGTAACAACACTTGACGATACATTAAGACCATTCTCACAAAACTATAAAGTATCTGCCGGCAGAAAAATACCTATGGTATTCTTAAACCACGGACAACATAGAAAAGAAGAATTTGGCAAGATCTATAATGCAAAGATTTTTGATAAAGCAAGAAAAGAACTTGAAAAGATCTGTGGAGTAGAAATTCCGGATGAAAACTTTGCTAAGACTTTTGAAATTTATAATGAAAACAGAGCATTGAAGAGAGAATTTATAAAATTAGCAGCAGACCACAGACAAACTGTAAAAGCTTCTGAAAGATGCCTTGTACTTAAAGCATCATGGCATATGTTAAAAGAAGAACACAATGAACTTCTTAGAGAATTAAATGCTAAACTTAGAGAACTTCCGGTAGAAGAATGGGATGGACCAAGAGTAGTTACAAGTGGTGTTATCACTGATAATGAAGGTTTATTAAAAGTATTCGATGACTATAAGATAAATATAGTAGCAGATGACGTTGCAAGTGAATCAAGAGGATTTAGAATTGATGTAGATACATCAATCTCAGACCCAATGATGGCACTTTCAGATCAATTTGCAAGAATGGACGAAGATCCAATTCTTTATGATCCGGATATCTGGAAGAGACCGAAGTTTGTAGTTAAACTTGCAGAAGATAACGATGCAGATGGATGCCTGCTTTTCATGATGAACTTTAATGATACGGAAGAAATGGAATATCCATCACTTAAACAAGCTTATGAGGCAGCCGGTATACCTCTTATCAAAATGGGATATGACCAACAAATGTCTGACTTCGGACAAGTTAAAACTCAACTTGAAACATTCAACGAAATGGTTCAACTTAACAGAATGTAATATGATGAAAGACTTCTC
>NZ_JAXDSS010000058.1:0-38263 GCF_034090345.1 Peptoniphilus sp.
TAGTATCATCAACACTAATTAGGAAATTAATTGAAGATGGCCGTGTAGAAGATGTTAAAGATTATTTAGGTTCTGATTTTAAAATAAGTGGAAAAATAATACACGGAAAAAAATTAGGAACTAAAATGGGTATTCCTACGGCTAATATCGCTATAGATACAAACTATGTAATTCCAAGATTTGGAGTGTATCATTCAACGTTAATTATTGATGGTGTAGCACATAAAGCTGCAACAAATGTTGGTAAGAATCCTTCTATTGAAAACTCTGGACTGAGGATAGAATCTCATATAATAGATTTTAATGAAGATATTTATGATAAAAAAATTGAGTTAATACTTCACAAATTTGTTAGGGATGAATTAAAATTTGATACAGTAGAAGAACTTTTTGCCCAAATGAGTAAAGATGTTGAGTTAATAAGAAATAGTTCTATTGCCAAAAATATTTAGTTATGTTATCATTATTTAGTACTACCAGGCACAGGTTTGTCGTTCCTCGACGCTTACTTATGTCTAGGCTAATATAAATTTTAGGAGGAAATAAAATGTTAAACAAAGAAGCAAAAACACAAATTATTGAAGATTACAAATTACATGATAAGGATACTGGTTCTGCAGAAGTGCAAATTGCTATTCTTACTAGTAGAATAAATGAGCTTAATGTTCACCTTAAAGAACATAAAAAAGATCATCACTCAAGAAGAGGTCTTTTAAAAATGGTAGGTAGGAGAAGAAATCTTCTTAGATACCTAAAAAATAAAGATATTGACAGATATCGTGAACTTATTGAAAAATTAGGTATAAGAGGTTAATAGAGCGGGGAACCGCTCTTTATTTTTTAAGAGGAGGATTATATGCAAAAAGTTTTTACTTTTGACCTTGCAGGTGAACCATTAGAAGTTACTATAGGTAAAGTTGCAGAACAAGCTAATGGAGAGTGCTTGCTTAGATATGGAGATACTGTAGTTTTAGTTACTGTAACTGCATCTACCAAAGCTAGAGAAGGTATAGATTTTTTCCCATTATCTGTAGATTTTGAAGAAAAAATGTATTCTGTAGGTAAAATGCCTGGCGGATTTGTTAAAAGAGAAGGTCGTCCTACTGAAAAAGCAATTCTTTCAGCAAGACTAATAGATAGGCCTATAAGACCTTTATTCCCTGAAGGATTTAGAAATGATGTACAAGTTGTCGCTACAGTGCTTTCTGTAGATCAAGACCACCAACCAGATATATTAGCGATGATTGGTTCCTCAATAGCTTTACACGCTTCCGATATACCATTTGATGGACCAACGGGGGCTGTAATGGTTGGGATGATAGATGGCAAATATATAATAAATCCCAATGAAGAAGAACGTAATAATTCAGATATTTCTTTAGTAGTTTCAGGTACTAAAACTGCTATAATGATGGTTGAGGCCGGAGCTAATATTGTTACAGAAGATGAAATGTTAGGTGCTATTCTTACAGCACATGATGAAATCAAAAAAATATGTTCTTTTGTTGATGAAATCAAAAATGAAATTGGAAAAGAAAAAATGGATTATGAAGTTTTCGTACCAAATGAAGAATTAAAACAAAGAGTTGTAGAATTTGGTAAAGAAATAATAGTAAATTCAGTTAATGAAGCAGATAAACTTTTAAGACTTGAAAAAGTAGAAAAAGCAAAAGAAGAAGTTCGTAAACATTTCGAATTAGAAATGGAAGAATTTTCTAGAGATATAGAATCTATACTTGAAGAAATAGAAGTAAATGAAGTAAGAAGACAAATTTTAGAAGATAATTTAAGACCGGATGGCAGAGCTCTTGAAGAAATTAGAAAACTATCATCAGAAGTAGGATTACTTCCAAGAACTCATGGTTCAGGTTTATTTACAAGAGGTCAAACTCAAGTTTTGTCAATTACTACTTTAGCAGGCTTATCTGAAGTGCAAGTAATTGATGGATTAGGTGATGATAAGCCTAAGCGTTATATACATCATTATAATTTCCCTCCATTCTCTGTAGGTGATACAAAGCCTATGAGAGGACCAGGCAGACGTGAAATAGGTCATGGTGCACTTGCTGAAAGAGCATTGATACCAGTTCTACCTTCAGAAGAAGAGTTTCCTTATGCTATAAGAGTGGTATCTGAGGTGCTATCATCTAATGGTTCATCATCTCAAGCTTCTATATGTGGTTCAACTCTTTCATTAATGGACGCGGGGGTACCTATAAAAGCTCCAGTTGCTGGTATTGCTATGGGACTTATAGAAGGAAATGGACAAACTAAAATTTTAACTGACATCCAAGGGTTAGAAGATCACTTTGGAGATATGGACTTTAAAGTTGCAGGCACAAGGGAAGGTATTACTGCAATCCAAATGGATATTAAGGTCGAAGGCATTAGTAGAGAAATTTTAGAAGAAGCTCTTAGTAGAGCAAAAGATGCTAGATTGTATATATTAGACCACTTAGACACAACTATTCAAAAACCAAGAGAAAAACTTTCTAAGTTTGCTCCTATAATTCATATGATTGAAATAAATCCTGAAAAAATAGGAGATGTAATTGGTAGTGGTGGAAAGACTATTAACAAGATTATAGAAAAAACAGGCGTTAAAATAGAAATCGACGATGATGGCAAAGTTTCAATTTTATCAGACGATTCAACAAAGGCTAAAGAAGCTATAGAGATAATTCAATCAATAGTTAAAGAAGTTGAAGTTGGAGATATATTTAGTGGTAAGATTAAAAAAATAATGAAATTTGGCGCATTTGTTGAATTGAAAAAAGGTGTAGAGGGTCTTTTACACATTTCTGAAATGGCACATGAGAGAACGAATAAAGTTGAAGATCTTTTCAAAGTTGGAGATAAAGTTGATGTAAAAGTTATAGGTATTGATGAGGAAACTAAAAAACTTTCTCTATCAAGAAAAATATTATTGCCTAAACCTGAAATAGAAACTACAGAGAACATAAACTCAACGGAAGAATCTAAATAAAAATTTTAAATCAGGGTACTTTGGTATCCTGTTTTTTTTAAGGAGAACTATGAATATAAAATTAATTAATAAAAGTAATAACCCAACACCTGAGTATGAAACCAAAGGTTCTGCAGGTATGGATATAAGAGCAAATTTAGATGAAAAGTTTATTTTAAAACCAATGTGTAGGGCTGCAATACCAACTGGATTATTTATTGAAATACCAGAAGGATACGAAGCTCAAATAAGAGCTCGTAGCGGGTTGGCATTTAAGTACGGAATATCATTGACAAATGGAATAGGTACAATAGATTCTGACTATAGAGGAGAATTGAAAGTTCTTTTAATAAATTTAGGCACAGAAAACTTCGAAATTAATAATGGAGATAGAATAGCTCAATTAGTAATTGCAAAATATGAAAAAGTTGATTTTGTAGAAGTTAATGATTTATCAGAAACTGTTAGAAACACAGGTGGATTTGGGCATACAGGCCTTTCTTAAGTGGTAGATAAAAGTACCTTATGTTATAATAAACTAGAGGTGTGAAGGTGAAAAAGAATAAAAAAATTAAGAAAAAACAGCGAAATACAGAACAAAATGCCTTGGTTGGAGTAGCTCTAATTCTGTTTGGACTAATAAGTTTTATTAGCTTGTATAGTGACAAAATAGGATTGTTTGGCGTATTTATATATAAAATTTTTACTCTTTTATCAGGGAGTGGTAATTTCTTAATTCCATGTATTATGATAATATGTGGGATTTTAACGATATTACCTAAGTACAGAGAAGATATTTTCAAATATATAACATTATTTTCACTTATTTGTCTTTGCATTTTAGTATATTTAGACGGTACAAAGAATATAGATTTGACATTAGTAGATAGGATATCAATGTCAATAGAATATTTGGACATTGCGACTTCTGGCGGTATTATAGGTTCAATTTTTGGATTTTTTATGTATAAATTTTTTGGTGCTATTGGAACTTATATGATATTAGCAACCATTGTATTGGTTTGTATATTTTTGATTTTTAAAATAAACTTCGAAACATTAAAAAATATAGGTTCTAATTTTTCAGATTATGGGAGCTCATTAGGAGTTAAGCTATCAAAAATTAAAGAAAATGTATCAGATGGTCTGGAAAAAAAGAAATTAGAAAAAAATTTAAAAAACAAAGTAAAACAAAGTAAAAATCAAGATAGAGCTAACCTAAATTATACAGAAATTGAAAATTCTATTGGAGAAGATGTAGTTATTAGAGGTGTATTGTCTGATGATAATACAAAAGATATTGTTGAGGTTATTGAAGATAAAGAAAGTTTAATTGATAATGAAGAAATAGTTTCAACAAATGATACTATTCAAATAGAAAATAAAGAATTAAATTTAGGCTTAAAGACCGATTCAGAAGTTTGTGAGTATATTACACCTCCTGAAGAATTATTATCCTTAAATCATAATAACATTGGAGATTCAAGAGAACTAGTCAAAAAGAACGCTAAAATAATAGAAGAAACTATGCACACCTTTGGTATTGATTGTAAAATTGTAGCAATTAATAAAGGACCGGTTATAACTCTTTATGAATTAGAACCTGCCCCAGGAGTAAAGCTAAATAAAATAGTTGCATTAAGTGATAATTTGGCAATGGCTTTAGCTAGTTCAGATATAAGAATAGAAGCGCCAATACCAGGTAAAGCTGTGGTTGGAATAGAAGTCCCTAATAAGTTCAAAGACTCTGTATTTATACGAGATATGATAGGTAGTCAAGAATTTAAAAATTTAAAATCTGATATACCATTGGCTTTAGGCAAAAATGTGGCTGGTGAGATTATAGTATCATCTATTGAAAAAATGCCGCATTTATTAATAGCTGGTGCAACAGGCTCGGGAAAATCGGTATGTATAAATACTATTATAACGAGTATTTTGTACAAAAGCTCCCCTAAAGATGTCAAGCTTCTACTTATAGATCCTAAAATAGTTGAACTTAGCATATATAATGATATTCCACATCTTTTGATTCCGGTAGTTACTGAACCTAAAAAAGCTTCTTTTGCCTTAAACTGGGCAGTAGGAGAAATGGAGAGAAGATATTCTCTATTCGCTGAATTAGGAGTTAGGGATTTAAGTTCTTTTAATAGTAAAGCGGATATTTTAAAAGAACCTATTCTTCCTAAAATTGTAATAATTGTAGATGAATTAGCAGATTTAATGATGGTGGCGCAAAAAGAAGTTGAGGAATATATAGCAAGACTTGCTCAAAAAGCACGTGCTGCGGGTATATATTTAATATTAGCTACTCAAAGGCCTTCTGTTGATGTAATAACAGGAACGATAAAGGCCAATATTCCATCAAGAATAGCATTTTCAGTTTCATCTCAAATTGATTCTAGAACTATCTTAGATATGGCAGGGGCAGAAAGGTTACTTGGAAAGGGAGATATGTTATTCTATCCAGGGTTCTATTCTAAACCGGTCAGAGTTCAAGGTGCATTTATACATGATGATGAAGTTGAGAGAGTTGTCGAATTTATTAAAGCTAATAATTCTTCAAATAAAGCACTTGAAGAAAAAATTGTTAAAGAAATTCAAGAAAAAAAAGAAATTACTATAGATAGAGATGAGTTATTTGATGAAGCGGTTAGGTATATATTGACCGATGAACAGGCATCAATTTCTTATTTACAGAGGAAGTTGAAAATAGGATATTCAAGAGCTGCTAGAATTGTAGATCAACTTGAAGAATCTGGTATCATTGGTCCAAATGAAGGCTCAAAACCTAGGAAAGTATTATTAACAGAAGAAGAAATTAAAGAAATGCTGGGAGAAGAATTTGAATAAAGTACATTTTATAACATTAGGTTGTTCTAAGAATGATATAGACACAACAACAATGAAGTCTAATTTAAACAGTGAAAGCTATGAAATTACAACTAGTCCAAATGATGCTAATGTTATAGTAGTTAATACATGTGGATTTATAGAATCAGCAAAAGAAGAGTCTATAAATACAATACTTGAAGCTGCTAAACTAAAAGAAAATGGTAATTTAAAAAAGCTAGTATTAGCTGGCTGTTTAGCACAACGCTATTCAAAAGAATTAATGGAAGAAATACCTGAAGTTGATGGGATTATTGGTACAGGGAGTTTTAAAGATATCAATTCAGTAATTAATTCAGCTTTTGAAGGAGATAGAAAAGTCATACTCGAAGATTTTAACAAATACACTCAAGACATAAACTATAAATCAGATGTACAAGTTACAGAATACGTTAGAATAGCAGAAGGTTGCAATAATAATTGCAGCTACTGTATTATCCCTAAATTGAGAGGTAGAAATAAATCAAGACCTATTGAAGATATAGTTAAAGAAGTTGAATATCTTACTAAAAATGGTACTCGTGAAATAATTTTAATAGCACAAAATTCAACTGATTATGGAATAGATTTATATAAAGAGTACAAACTACAAGATTTAATAAAAGAGCTTTCCAAGATTACTTTGTTAAAATGGATTAGAATACTTTATTTATATCCTGATAATTTTACTGATGGACTTATAAATGAATTTAAGACAAATCCTAAACTCTTGAAGTACGTTGATATTCCGATGCAACATATTTCAGATAATGTCTTAAAGAGAATGAACAGAAGAACATCTAAAAAGCAAATTGAAAATTTAATTAATCAACTTAGAAGCAATGTACCTAAAATTGCAATACGTACAACATTTATTGTTGGGTTTCCGGGTGAAACAGAAGAAGATTTTGATGAGCTGGTTTCCTTCTTAGAAAAATATAAATTAGATAGAGTTGGAGCTTTTGCATATTCAAGAGAAGAAGATACAGTTGCATATTCTATGGACAATCAAATTGATGAAGATTTAAAGAATGAAAGATTGTCCTCTGTAATGGATATTCAACAAGAGATTTCCTCTGAAATAATGAGCAAAAAAATAGGTTCAGTACTAGAAATATTAATTGAAGAAAAAATAAGTGAAGGAATGTATTTAGGGCGTTCATATTTAGATGCTCCTGAAATTGATGGAAATATTTACATTTCAAGTAAAAACAACCTTGAAGTGGGTTGTTTTTATACAGTTAAAATTTTAAACTCATTGGAGTTTGATTTAGAAGGTGAAGTAATATGAATATTGCAAATAAATTAACGATGTTAAGAATTTTTATGGTTCCAATTTTTGTATTGTTTATGTATCTTAATATTGAAAATTCTAGAATTATAGCTGCTATAATTTTTGCAGTAGCTTCATTTACAGATTTTTTAGATGGATATATAGCTAGAAAAAGTAATTTAGTTACAAATTTTGGTAAGTTTGCAGACCCTCTAGCCGATAAGATATTAGTATCTGCAGCTTTAATATGTCTTACTGAGTTAGGAGATATCCCAGCTTGGGGAGTTATAATAATAATTGCTAGAGAATTTGCAGTAACAGGATTTAGAATTATAGCTGCTTCGGAAAATATCACTATAGCTGCAAGTCCATTAGGAAAGGTAAAAACAGTAAGTCAACTATTATCTTTAATTATTTTACTAACTAATATAACTATGATATACAAAATAGGCATCGTATTATTTTATATAGCTATATTGTTTACTATTATTTCAGGAATAGATTATTTTATCAAAAACAAGAAAGTATTGGACTTGAAAAATATATAAGAGGTAAGAATGAAAGCATCAATAATAACTGTAGGAACAGAAATATTAGTTGGGTCTATTTTAAATACACATGCTGAATATATTTCTAACATATTAAATGATTTAGGAGTTCATGTGGATTATCATTTATCGGTTAGAGATAACTTGGAACAAATAGAAAATATTCTTAAGGAACAACTAGAAAAAGTAGACATCGTATTTTTATGTGGAGGTTTAGGACCAACTGCTGATGACATAACAAAAGAAGCTGTTTCAAATGTTATTGGACGTAATATTATATTAGATGAAATACAATATAGAAAATTGTTAAAAAGATTTAAAGAATCTAAATTTAAAATGACTGAAAATAATTTAAAACAAGCAATGATTATTGAAAATTCAACTATATTAGATAATAATTGGGGGATAGCACCAGGAGAAATTATTGAATATCATGGTAAAAAAATATTTTTGTTACCTGGTCCACCAAAAGAATTGAGACCTATGGTAGATAAGTATCTAAAAGACTACATAATAGATGACAATGAAGTAGTAATTAGGTCTTTAAATGTTGCAGGACTTGGAGAATCTGTAGTTGAAGATAAAATTAGAAAATTAAACTTAGAAACTAAAAATATAAGTATAAATACCTTTGCAAAATTTTATGATACTGAAGTTAAAATAATAGCTGAAGGAAAAGACAGAAATTCATTAGTTGAAAAAGTTAGTTTAATAGCTTCTAAATTGTATGATACCTTTGGAGCAAATATATACTCTGAAGGTAAAATAACTTTAAATGAATCTCTTGTAAAATTACTTAAGGAAAAAGAATTTAAGATAAGTTTTGCAGAGTCTATTACAGGGGGACTTTTAGCTAGCCAAATAACTAATATATCTGGAGCAAGTGATGTATTAAGCGAATCTTATATTACGTATTCAAATTATGCTAAAACTAAGATTCTTGGAGTTAAAGAAAATACATTAAATAATTATGGTGTTGTTAGCAAAGAAGTTGCTTATGAAATGGCTAAAGGGTTAAAGGCTTTGACTGGATCAGATGTATGCATATCTACAACTGGTGAAGCTGGGCCAAACCCTAATGAAAAAGAAGTAGGTTTGAATTATATATGTTATTATTTCGATGAAGATAAATATAATGTTGTAGAGCATAAATTTAAAGGGACTAGAAATGAGATACAAAAAAGAGTTTGTGATACAGCAATATTAGATATTATTTTAATGTTAAGGGGGTAATTATGGACGATCAAAGAAAACTATCTCTAGAAAATACAATCTCTAGAATAGAAAAAGTTTATGGAAAAGGATCTATAATGAAATTAGGTGCTGATAGTAAGTTAGAAATAGAAGCTATACCAACAGGTTCACTAACTTTGGATTATGCATTAGGAGTAGGCGGAATTCCAAGAGGAAGAATTATAGAAATTTACGGACCTGAATCATCAGGTAAAACCACATTGGCACTGCATATGTTAGCTGAAGCTCAAAAAATGGATGGGATAGCTGCTTTTATAGATGCAGAACATGCACTAGACCCTGTATATGCGAAAAATTTAGGTGTAGATATTGAAAATTTAATAATTTCACAACCTGACACAGGAGAACAAGCTTTAGAAATTACTGAAGCTCTGGTTCGTTCAAATGCTGTTGATTTAATTGTTGTAGACTCAGTAGCAGCACTTGTTCCAAAGGCTGAAATCGAAGGTGAAATGGGAGATTCCCACATGGGATTACAGGCAAGACTTATGTCTCAAGCTCTTAGAAAGTTAACTGGAGCAATAAATAAGTCAAAATCATCAGTTATATTTATAAATCAACTTAGAGAAAAAATAGGAGTTATGTTTGGGAATCCTGAGACTACTACAGGAGGGAGAGCCCTTAAATTTTATGCTTCTATAAGAATGGATATAAGAAGAACTGACACTCTGAAAAAAGGCGATGAAATGATAGGTAATCGTGTAAAAGTAAAAGTTGTTAAAAATAAAGTTGCTCCACCACATAAAGTAGCTGAGTTTGATATTATGTACGGAAAAGGAATTTCAAAATCTGGTACTACTATAGATATGGGTGTACTTTCTGATGTAATTATAAGAAGTGGTGCATGGTATAGCTATGAAGACCAAAAACTGGGGCAAGGAAGAGAGAATTCAAAAGAGTTTTTAGAGCAAAATCCTGAGTTAGCATTTGAAATAGATCAAAAAATTCGTAAGGCATTAAATCTTCCTGCAGATGATTTAGAACCATCCGTTCAAAATAATTCAACTGAAATGGACTCAGAATAAAATGAAATTTTTATATTTTACTGATTCTCATTTAAGGGTAACAAATCCTAAAAATAGAATAGACAACTTTTATGAAACATTAAAAAATAAAATGAATGAAATCCTTCAAATAAGTTTAGATGAAAATGTAGATTATATTTTACATGGGGGTGACTTATTTGATAGACCTGATACTCCAATTTCCTTAGTATCAGATTTTTCAGATATTTTTCAGAAATTTAAGGCGCCAATATACATAGTTAGTGGTAACCATGATATATTTGGACATAATCCTATAACTGTTCACAGGACTATGTTTGGTCTTTTAGATAGTTTTGGAATTATAAGAATGGTAAATAATAAAGTGATTTTAAAGAAAGACGTCACAGTTCAATTGACGTCTTTCCCTTATAGTATAGATATGGATAACCCTAAGAATAGGGAAGGGTACATTGTTAGAGAAAAAGATGATGTTGATTATGCTATACACCTTACTCATGGATTCTTAACTGATAAAAAACCTCATGATACTATACCCCATACTCTGATTTCTGATATATCGGATACAGTTGCAGATGTAACGTTTGGAGGACATATTCACTATGGTTTTAAAACAATTGAAATAGATGGCAAATATTTTATAAATCCAGGTTCAATTGTAAGGATATCTAATGCACTTAGTGAATTTAAAAGAAAACCTAAAGTAGTTATACTTGAACTAACGGATAAAATAGATATAAGAGAAATAAATTTGAAAACCGCTCTTCCGGCTGAAGAAGTACTGGATAGAAGCGAAATTGAGCATCATAAATTTAAAACACAACAATTTAATGATTTTAAATCTACAATCGAGTCATCATCTAATTTAAAAAGTTTTGATGTATTTGATATATTAGTTGATATTGCCAAAAACAATAATATTTCTAAGGAAGTAAGAGATGAGGCAATTAAAAGAGTTGAATTAAAGCAAATTGAAGGAGCTGATTACAATTGATTTATATAACTTCTATAGAAATTAAAAATTTTCAGTCTCATGAGAATACAAAATTAGATTTGCATAGAGGATTGAATGTTATAGTTGGCAGATCTGATAGTGGTAAAACAGCTATTTTAAGAGCAATAAAATGGGTTTTTTATAATGACCCACCTCCTGGTAATCTAATACGAAATGGAGCTAAGGAGATGAGTGTTAGAATTGAGTTTAACACTGGAGCTGTTGTAACAAGATTGTGGAATAGCAAAGAAAATAAGTACATTCTTGTAAAATCTAACGGAGAAGAAATCATTCTTGAAAAATTTAATAGATCAGTACCTTTTGAAGTAATTCAAGAAATCAATATTCAAAAAGTAGAATTAGGATCATCTGTTAAGACTGGAATTAATATTTCAGAGCAATTAGATGGACCTTTTCTTCTTACAGAATCTTCATCAACTAGAGCTAGTGCAATAGGTAGGCTAATAGGTGTAAATTTTATAGATGACGCTTTAAGAGATGTTATAAAGGATAATAAAAATAATTCAAAGAAAATAAAAGAAGCAGAATTAGAGAAGGAAATATTAGAAAAAGATTTACAAAGCTTTGATTATTTAAAAGATGAAGAGAAAAAATTAAACTTTATAAAAAAATGTAGAAATGAGATTTTAAATTATACTGCTCAACGTGATAAGTTGAGACAGTTATCCTCTTCAAAGCTAAATATACAAGACGAAATTATATATTTAGAGAAAAAGCTTAAAGAATATGAAAATATATTTGAATTAGAACAAAAATTTGAAATATTATCTCGTAATCTTGAAATTTTAAAGGAATATTCTAAATTATCAAATAATATAAAGAGCAATAAAAAAGATATATTTACAACTGAAGAACAGGTTTTAAAACTGAAAAATATCGATACTATGTATGATAAATTACTTATTTTAACAAGTGTTGTTGCTAATTTTAATAAATTAAATTCATTGAGTCAATCTATAAAAGATAATGAAATTCGCATAGGTAAAGGTATAAAATATCTAGAAATGTTTAATAATATTGACGAAAATCTTTATTTGTCATCAAAATTAGAAAATAATTTAAATTTATATTCAAAGCTATTAACTATAAGAGAAAACCTAAATAATATTAATTCAAAGATTAATGTTTTAGACGTAGAAATAAATGATATTCATAAAAATGTTTTAAATTTAAGTGAAGAATATGAAAATATTTTTAGCGAGCTAGGCTATTGTCCTTTATGTCATAGAAAGATAAATAGTTTAAATATAAAAGAACATTTAAGAGGTGAGATATGAATTATGAAGATAAACTTTCTTATCTAAAGAAAGAAATAGACCGCAGAAAAGAATTAAAAAATAAGGCAGAAGGGCGTTTAGAGAGTTTAAAAATTCAACAAGAAACACTAAATAAGGAATTGGAAATATTAAATATAAAGCCAGAAGATCTAGATTCTACTATCAATGAATTACAAACTAAAATAGACAATCTATTTTCTGAAATTGCCGACAATATGCCGGAGATTTGATTATGGATATAAATACTATAAATGAGAAAATAGAAAAATTAGAAACTAATTTAAACATTCAAAAGGGTAGACGAGACATAGTAGAGAAAAATTTAAACTCTCAAATAGATAAAATTAATACCTTAAAAAATGATTCATCTGTATTATCACAAGTTGAGATATTATTAAATATGGCAAGTGAGTACGGTAGAGAACAAGCCAAGACACAAATTGAAAGTTTGGTAAGTAGCTGTTTGAGTTTTATTTTGGAAACAGATATTGAATTTGCAGTAGAGCTTATAGATGGTAAAATTACTGGTGCAGATTTTTATGTAGTGTCCAATTATGATGGGTATACCGTTAAAACTCAACCTGAGAATTCCAGAGGAGGAGGAATTGTAGATATTATATCTTTGGCACTTAGAATTGCTATGATAGAAATTTATAATCCTAAAATTGAAGGCCCTTTGATTTTAGATGAACCTGGTAAGCACGTAAGTGAGGAATATGTATTTAATTTAGGAGAATTTTTAAGAAAATCTTCAACTATGTTTTATAGACAGATTATTATGGTTACACACAATAAATATTTATCAGAAATTTGTGATAAATCTTTCCTAGTAGAGCAAAGAAATTCAGTATCAAAGGTAACTACTTTAGAAATTGAAAAATAGCTCATCTTGACTATTACTCAATTTAGATATAAAATTGTATAGTACGCAAGTATTTATTTAGAAATGAATTTAAAATTTGGAACTTGAAAATTTAATAAGGAGGTGTGTAATGCTAGAAAATATTATTTTTATTATAATATCTCTAATTTTTGGTTGTGCAATAGGCTATGGCGTTAGAAAATATATTGCTGAAGGAAAGACTAAAACAGCTGAAGAACTTGCTATAAAAATAGTCACAGAAGCTGAACATAATGCTGAAGCCAAAAAACGTGAACTTCTTCTAGAAGCAAAAGATGAGATACACAAGCTTAGATCTGATAATGAGCACGAATATAAAACTCGTAGAAATGAGCTTCAAACTTTAGAAAATAGAATTTTGAATAGAGAAGAAGCTGTCGAGAAAAGAGCTCAGTCATTAGAAAAAAAAGAAGAAAAACTTAATTCTAGACTTGAAGAAGCTAAAATAAAAGTTGAAAAAGCTGAAGAATTGGTTCTAAAAAGAGAAGAGGAATTACAAAAAGTTGCTGGTTTGACAACTGAAGAAGGTAAGTCCATGTTATTAAATCAGTTAGAACGAGAAATATCTCAAGAATCTGCACTTATAATTAAAGAAAATGAACTAAGAATTAAAGAAGAAAGCAATAAATACGCACAAAATGTAATAGCCCAAGCGATTCAAAGAATAGCTGCAGATCAAGTTGCAGAGGCAACCGTTTCTGTAGTTCAGTTACCCAATGATGAAATGAAAGGTAGAATTATCGGACGTGAAGGACGTAATATAAGAAGTATAGAGTCTTTGACTGGCGTTGATTTAATTATCGACGATACTCCTGAAGCGGTTGTTCTATCATGTTTTGATCCTGTAAGACGTGAAATAGCTAGAATAGCTCTTGAAAAGTTAGTGCAAGATGGAAGAATTCACCCTACTAAAATTGAAGAGAGTGTAGAAAAAGCCAAAAATGAAGTTGATATTATGATTAAAGAGTCCGGAGAACAAGCTGCTTATGATGCAGGAGTTCATGGGTTACATCCTGAAATCATAAAGTATCTTGGAAGGCTTAAATTTAGAACAAGTTATGGCCAAAATATGTTAAAGCATGCTGTTGAAGTTTCAAACTTAGCTGGCATATTGGCACAAGAAATTGGGGCTGATGTAAAGCT
The DNA here is from genome assembly GCF_034090345.1 of Peptoniphilus sp. Classification (GTDB taxonomy): domain Bacteria; phylum Bacillota; class Clostridia; order Tissierellales; family Peptoniphilaceae; genus Peptoniphilus. The sequence continues at coordinate 14,252 of NZ_JAXDSS010000058.1, forward strand.
GGCTAAAAGAGGTGGATTACTTCATGATATTGGAAAGAGTATAGACCATGATGTTGCAGCTCCTCATGTTGATTTAGGTATTGAAATTGCTCGTAAGTACAAAGAAAATGATGTAGTTATAAATTGTATACAATCTCATCATGGAGATGTTGAATTCAAATATGTTGAAGCAGTTTTAGTCACTGCTGCTGATGCTATTTCAGCTGCTAGACCTGGCGCAAGACGCGAAACTGTAGAGTCATATATAAAACGCCTTGAAAAACTTGAAGAAATTGCAACTTCATTTGATGGTATAGAAAAATCTTATGCAATTCAAGCTGGCCGAGAAGTTAGAATAATAGTTAAGCCAGAAGCTGTAAGTGAAGCTGAAATTACTTTATTAGCAAGAAAAATTGTTAAAGAAATTGAATCACAATTAGATTTCCCGGGACAAATTAAAGTAAATGTCATACGAGAAACTAAAGCTATTGAATATGCTAAATAAATTCTAAATAAGTTAATAAAACCTGCCATAAGGCGGGTTTTTTTGTTATTATATGTAATATAAAGTTTAGGAGAATGAAATGATTAATAATTTAATAGATGACTTTCTTGGATTTCTATCTAGTTCTAAAGGAGCTTCAGATAGTACAGTTAAAGAATATTATTATGATTTAAGAACTTTTATGAGATTTATTCTCATTAGAAGGGAAATTGTAAAAGATATAGAATTCAAGAATATTGATATAGATTTAATTACACTTGATATTATAAAAAGTATAAAAAAAGAAGATATATATGCTTTTACTTATTTTTTGGATAGAAAATTGAAAAATTCTAATAGAACTAAGAATAGAAAATTATCTTCCATTAGAACATTTTTTAAATATTTAAGTAGTAAAGTTGATTTGATTGAATACAATCCTGCTGAAGATATAGATAGCCCTAAAATTGAGCGTTCATTACCCATTTATTTAGATTTAGACGAGGCTATGTTAATACTGAAGGAGATATCTAATTCAGAACAACAACCTAAATTTAAATTTAGGGACTATGCTATACTAACTTTATTTTTAAATTGTGGAATGAGGCTCTCAGAGCTCTCTAATTTAAATTTAAATGATATTAAGACAAATATATTGCGTATTACTGGAAAAGGTCGTAAACAACGTGAAGTATTCCTAAATAATGCTTGTAGAAAAGCTCTAGATGATTATTTAAGAGTTAGACCTGATATTGATAATGAAGATGCATTATTTTTAAGCATGCGTAATAGTAGAATGAATAATAGATCCATTCAACATATGGTAGAAAAACATATAAAGAATTCAGGATTAGATACTAGCAAATATACTGTACACAAATTAAGACATACAGCAGCAACTCTTATGTATCAGTATGGTTCAGCTGATATAAGAAGTTTACAAGAAATACTTGGACATGAATCAGTTAGTACTACACAAATCTATACTCATGTAAATAATAAAGCTTTAAAAGATACAATTGAAAGCAATCCATTATCAAACATAAATTACACAGAAGTTGATAATACTGAAAATAATGAAAAATAATTCTAAACGAACACAAAATAGTCACAAAATTATTATTTTGTGACTATTTTTATGTCTTATAATTAAATTTCAATATTTACACACTCTACCCTGCATTTATTGTTTGGTGAGTTTTTATCTATAAATTGGTATGGAGATAATTTCACCCTGTCTTATTCTTGATGAATTATTATTTAACTTTATAATTGTGTCTACATAATCTCGTTTATCCATATTACAGTTATATTTATCAGCTATATTCCAAATAGTTTCATTTGAATTGACATAATGATAAATTAATTTAGGTTCAGGTTTACTAGTTTCAAAACCATTTAAGTTTTCTATCTTTAATCCAGTTGTAAATAAAAACATCATAATAATAAATATAAATACTCTGTTCTTTTTTAATTTTAAATTACGTTTCATAATCCACCTCATAAAAATATACGTTCTGAATGTTTGTTCTAAATCTATTTTATTGAAACATTTGTTTTTTGTCAAGTATTTTTAAACGTTTGTTTGAAATATACGTTCTAATCTGTTATACTTTGTATATAGGAGGTATAGTATGTACGAAGATTTAACTCAAAGAGAAAAAGATATATTATTTTATTTAATACAACAGTTACAATTAAAAGGATATCCCCCTACAGTTAGAGAAATATGCCATCAACTAAATATAAAAAGTACATCAACTGTTCATGGAAGTTTAGAAAAACTTGAAATAAAGGGATATATAAGAAAAGACCCTACAAAACCAAGAGCTATAGAGATACTTAACAATAATGAGGATGTATTTTTAAACAAGAAAAAAACTATAGATATACCAATTGTAGGTCAGGTTTCGGCTGGAGCGCCTATACTAGCTTTTGAAAATATAGAAGATACATATCCTCTTCCAATTGAATTTGCTCAAGATAGAAATTTATTTATCTTAAAAATTGTTGGAGAAAGCATGATAAATGCAGGAATATTGGACGGAGATTTTGTAATAATAGAAAAACGTGATTTTGCTAAAAATGGCGACAAAGTTTTAGCTTTAATTGGAGAAGATTCTACAGTTAAGACTTTTTATAAAGAAAAAGATGGATTTAGGTTGCAACCTGAAAATGATTTTATGGAATCCATTTATGTAAAAGATCTTAAAATTTTAGGTGTAGTAGTTGGTTTATATAGAAAGATGTAAGGATATCCTTACATCTTATTTTTTAAGTTATGAATTTGTTCTTTAAAGTTATTTAATACATTTATTAGTGCATATTTACCATGATAGTAAGATAATCCGCCTTGGAAATAAACGTAATATGGTGTTCTCATAGGTCCATCTGCAGACAATTCTATAGAAGAACCTTCTATAAATCCTCCTGCTGCCATTATAACCTTATTTTCATATCCTGGCATATCCCATGCTTTAGGAGTAAATTGGTGATCTACAGGAGATGCACTTTGTATCGATCCACAAAATACTTCTAATAATTTAGGATCATTTAATTCAATACTTGCTATAATATCTGACCTTTTATCAGAACTCTTTGGAAGAGTATTATATCCCAATTTTTCAAATGCTAAACTAAATAATCTGGCTACCTTTATTGCATCTTCTACAACTCTAGGAGCCATAAATAGACCTTGTAAAATTTGCCTTGTCATCCCAAAGCTAAGTCCACATTCCTTACCTATTCCGGGTGCTGTAAGATTATTAGATATTCTATCTATCAAATCTTGCTTTCCCACTATATATCCTCCTGAGTAAGCTAATCCACCGCCTGGATTTTTTATTAACGAGCCTGCCATATAGTCAGCTCCAAAATCAGTCGGTTCTTCATAATCTGTAAATTCCCCATAACAATTATCTACAAAAACTATAACTTCAGGGTATTTTTCCTTTATAGATTTAATTACAATTTTTAATTCGTCAGTTGTGAACGCTTTTCTATTTGAATAACCTGTAGACCTTTGAATTGCGATAACTTTTGTATTCTCTGAAATCATTTCAATAGTTTTTTCTATATTAATTTTGCCATCAATTAAATCAACTTGAGAATAACTAATGCCACTTTCAATAAAGTTGCCTGGTTCATTTCCATCTATACCTATAACTTTTCTAAGAGTGTCATAAGGAGCTCCACTTATATACATTAATTCGTCTCCTTTAGCTAATATAGATTTTAACGCTAGGCTTATAGCATGTGTTCCACTTACAATATTGGGCCTTACGAGAGCATCTTCTGTGTTAAAGATATTTGCATATATTTTTTCAACCTTATCTCTGCCTTCGTCTCCATAACCATAACCAGTAGTCCAATTAAAATCTGTTGATTTTAGATTATTATCTTGCATAGATTTCAATATTTTCATTTGATTATAAAATGCAATTGGTTCAAATTCCAAAAAAGACTCCTTAAGTTCATTTTCACAATTACATACAAAATCAAATATGCCTTTATTTATATTGAACGTATCAAAAAAATTATTTTCCAAATTTATCTCCTACTAATTTTTTAACTCTTTCAAAAATACTTTCATCCTCTTTATCTAACCAAATGATTCTATCATCACGTTTAAACCAAGTAATTTGACGTTTAGCATAGTGTCGTGAATTCTTTTTAATCAATTCAACCATTTCTTCCAATGAAATATCATTTTTAAAATATGATATAACTTCTTTATAACCTATTGCTTTAAAAGCTTGAGAATTTTCAGAATATTTTTCTACAAGCTCAGAAACTTCTTTGATTAAACCTTGATTTATCATTTGGTCTACTCTGATATTTATATTTTCATACAGCTTACTTCTCTGCATATTTAACCCTAAGTAAAGTAAATTATATTCGTTATTTTTAGAATTAAAATTTGAATTATCTTTTTTACCAGTTTTAGATATCTCCAAGGCCCTAATAATTCTATGTGAGTTATTTCTATCTATTTGCTTTGCCGATTCCGGGTCAACTTCAAGTAATAATTCGTATAGATATTCCAATCCCTTTTCTTGCAATAATGAGTTTAGGTACTCTCTGTAAGCCGTATCTTTTGACTTTTCTTGGAAAGTTAAATTATAAACTATTGAATTTATATAAAGTCCTGTTCCGCCAACTAAAATAGGCATTTTACCTCTAAGGTTTATTTCTTCTATTAATTTTTTTACTTGTTGTTGAAAATCATAAACTGAAAATTCTGTATTTGCATCAATTATATCAATCATATAATGAATAATATCAGTTTGATTAGTGTCTATTTTTGCAGTTCCAATATTAAATTCTTTATAAATTTGCATTGAATCAGCAGAAATAATTTCACCATTATATTCTTTTGCAATTTTTAAAGATAGTTCTGTCTTCCCTACACCTGTAGGGCCTGTTAAAATAATTAAATTCATTTATCCTCTCAAAAACATTTTTTCTAAATCTCTTTTAGTGAGTTCTAGAACAGTCGGTCTACCATGAGGGCATGTATAAGGATCCTCACAATTTACTAAATCTTTTACAAGTTGTTTAACTTCAATAGAACTTAGTTTTTCATTTGCTTTAACAGCAGCTTTACAAGCTTTTTTCATAAGAGCATATGGGTTAACTTGATATGCTGAAGTTAAGTTTTCATTCACTTCTTGAAGTGATTGTCTTAAAAAGTCTTCGAAATTACTTCCCACTATAGAAGGAATAGCTCTGACAATTAAAGAATTATCTGAAAATTTGTCAATTTCAAATCCGATTTTATTTAATGTTTCTGTGAATTCGTCAAACTGATCTAATTCAACATTCGATACATCAAATATCTCCGGTTTTAACAGCATTTGAGAATCAACTTGTCTGTAATTAAATTGTTTTAAAAATTTTTCATACTTAACTCTTTCATGCGCTGCATGCTGGTCAATTAGGAACCATCTATTATCTCCGGATTCTAATATTAGATAGGTATTAAAAAGTGAGCCAACATATCTTGAGTCTATTAAATTAACTTCATTTTTAAATTTTTCTGTGTTTTCCTTAGCTATTGTATCATCTATAATTTTAAGTTGCTTATTTTTATCGTAAGAAACAATAGTAGGTTCTTTTTTTTCATAATCTTTATCAGCTAAAAATTCTTTTTTAAACTCATATTTATGTTCTTTTTCAGAATTTATAAAGTCATTATCATAGTCTATTTCAGCCACTTCTTCATTATCTGATGAATCTATTGTAAATAATTCAAATATATTTACATTTTCTGTTTTCGGTTCATCTTCAATAGGTTTAATAAAATCTCTATTAGGCTTTAATGTTTCTTCAGCTAAATCTTTTAACAATTGAACAATAACTTCATCATTTGAAAATTTAACTTCATGTTTTTTAGGATGAACATTGACATCTACCAAATAAGGGTCTATTTCTAAATAAATTACAAAAACTGGATATCTACCAAGAGGTATTTGAGAATAATAAGCTCTTTCTATACTCTTAGAAATCTCTAAGTTTCTAATAAATCTTCCATTAATATAGATATATTGCTCTGACCTAGATGTTCTATATAATGCATTGTTTGAAAAGAATGCATTTATTTTGTATCTTTCATTTTCAAATTTTTTATTGATTAAATTATTACTTATATCTCGACCTAATATACTGAAAATATGGTCGCTCATATTTGTAGTTGCAGATTTACTTAAAATAACTCTCGAATCCCTTATCAATTTAAAAGAAACTTCGGGTGTTCCAAGCGCTATTTTCTTTACAACATCTTGAATTAGGTTAAATTCTGAACTCTCTTTTTTTAAAAATTTTTTTCTTACAGGAGTATTGTGGAATACATCACTTATATAAAATGTTGTGCCAACTGGAATGCCTATATTTTTTTTATCTAAAATCTTACCATCTTCTAATCTGGCTCTTGTACCAGCTAAATCATTTTTAGTTTTAGTGAGTACTTCTATTTTTGAAACACTTGCTATGCTAGCTAAAGCTTCACCCCTAAAACCAAGTGAAGTGATTTCTGTTAAGTCTTTAAAATTACTTAACTTAGAAGTTGCATGTCTGTAAAATGCCTTTTCTATCTCGTCTGACAATATTCCTATTCCATCATCAGAAATTTTAATATATTCCCAAGGTGCTCCTTTGACTTCAACAACTATATTTTTTGCTTCAGCATCTATTGAATTTTCCACAAGCTCTTTAACTATTGAAGCAGGGTTTTCAATTATTTCCCCTGCTGCAATTTTAGATATGGTTAAATCATCTAATATATTAATTGTCATTTATATCACTTGCCTTTTCTACAATTTTACCTAACAAATTCAAAGCCTCTAAAGGTGAAATTGTATTTATATCAATTTTACTAATTTCTTTAACAAAGCTGTCGTAATTAGGATTTACAACTTCATTAAACGATTCCATTTTAATTTGCACATTTTCTTTTGATTCATGTAGATCTAATATTTCTTTAGCTCTTTCAACTATAGGCTCATTTATTCCTGCTAGTTTTGCCACTTCAATACCATAACTTTTAGAACTAAACCCATTTATAATCTTTCTTAAAAAGACAATGTCTTCCCCTTGCTTATCAACTGCTATTGTAAGGTTTTCAACTTCATCATATACATTAGAAAGTTCAGTTAATTCATGATAGTGAGTAGCAAATAAAGTCTTAGATTTAATCTTTTTAATTATATATTCACTTATTGCCCAAGCTATTGAAAGACCATCAAAAGTACTAGTTCCTCTTCCGACTTCATCTAAAATTACTAATGAATTAGATTTTGCGTGCTTTAGGATGTTAGAAACTTCTTTCATCTCAACCATAAAAGTCGAATCTCCGCCAGCTAAATTATCAGAAGCTCCTATTCTAGTAAAAACTCTATCCATTATAGATATTTTAGCTTCATCTGCAGGAACAAAAGAACCTATGTGAGCCATTATAACAATAATTGCAACTTGTCGCATATAAGTTGACTTTCCTGCCATATTTGGACCCGTTATCAAATTAAAGAATTTCTCTTCGTTTAAAGTAGTGTCATTTGGAACAAACATGACCTCTTTATTAAGGGCTTCAACTATTGGATGTCTACCTGACTTTATTTCAAGGCTTGAACCATCAATTAACTTTGGTCTAACATAGTTATTTTCATTGGCAACATTAGCTAATGAAGTAAGCACATCTACCTTAGATATTTTTTGTGCGGTTGATTGGATAGTTCTTAGATTGAGATATATTTTGTCTCTTAATTTTTTTAGTATTTCCTGTTGTTTTCTTAAGGCTAACTCTTTAGAACCACTTATTTTTGACTCTAATTCTTTTAATTCAACGGTATAATATCTTTCTGAACCTACCAAAGTTTGTTTTCTAATATAATCGTCAGGAACTTTGCCTACAAAAGATTTAGTCACATCAATGAAATATCCTAAGATTTTATTGTACTTTATCTTTAAATTTTTTATTGATGTTCTTTCTTTCTCTTTATTTTCTAAATCTAAAATAAGTCTTTGTCCATTTTCACTAGCATTAAATAACTCATCAAGTTCTGTATCAAAACCTATTCGGATAAATCTTTTATCATCAATTATATGCGGTGGATCTGATATTAATGTAGTGTTAATCTCATCTATTAGAGAATCAATAGTACAAACATTTTTTACATAATTTTTTAAATGAATACAATTTGAATTTAAAATTTCTTTTTTAATTTCCTTAATTTTTGAGAAAGAGTTCGCTAATGCTTTAATTTCTTTAGGAGAAATTTGGAAATTCGAAATTTTAAAACTCAATCTTTCAATGTCATTAATTTGGTTTAATTGACCATTAATTTTATCTATTAATATTAAATTCTCTTTTAATTCTTCAACTAAATTTAATCTATCTGCAATTTTCCCCTTATCAAATAGAGGCTTTTCTATCCATTTTTTAAGTTCTCTAGATCCCATAGCTGTTTTAGTACTATCTAAAACTTGGAATAAAGATCCCTTTTTAGTGCCAGTTATTAAACCGTGAATTAGCTCTAGATTTCTCTTTGTATGTTCATCTAGCCCCATATACTCTTCAACCTTATAAACTATTATATCTTTCAAATGAACAAGGCTAGATTTTTGAGTTATTCCAAGATAGTTTAGTAAAAGGTTAAGAGAAGAATATTCACCAGTATATTTTTTTAATTGTGCATTCATATTATCAGAGAGAGTTATTAAAATATCACTATGAATTTTTAAATAACTATCTTCAACTTCAGAGACAAATATATCTTTATTTCTAATTAATTTTTTCAATTCTTTACTGTTTTTAGATAATAACAATATTTCTGAAGGATTGACTTTATCTATTTCATCAATTATAAAAGACAACAAATCCTCTTTTGAGATGAAAGTTTTTTTAGTTGTAAATAACTCGCCAGTGCTATAATCCGAATACGATATACTTACATTATAATCACTGTATACAAGAGACATTAAATAGTTGTTTTCATTAGAATTTAAATAATTTAAGTCTGTAAATGTTCCTGGAGTAACTATTCTTGTGACTTCTCTTTTAACTAAATTTTTAGCTAATTTCGGGTCTTCTACTTGGTCACAAATAGCTACTTTAAAACCTTGCTCAATAAGCTTTGATATATATGTTTCACTTACATGATATGGTACACCACACATAGGGATATCTTGAGTTTTGTTACTTCTTCTGGTCAAAGTAAGACCTAATGCTTTTGAAACTTTTAAAGCGTCGTCAAAAAACATCTCATAAAAATCACCCAACCTATAAAATAAAATTTCATCAGGATACTGATTTTTAATTTTGACATATTGCTCCATCATTGGTGTTAACGAATTTGACATAACTCACCTTTTAAATTGAATGAATTTGCATCTGTTACGTTTACCTTTACTATCTTTCCTATTAAATCTTTATTACCTTCAAAATTTATTAACTTAAATTCTTCAGTCCGACCACTTAATTTATTTGCATCTTTTTTGCTTACATCCTCAACTAAAACATCGACATCTCTACCGATAAAAGCTTTATTTTTTTTGTTTTGTATAGGATACAGAGTATCTATAAGTCTTTGGAACCTATCGTGTTTTACTTTATCAGGAATTTGGTCAACTGCATTGTAAGCTTTAGTTCCTTCCCTTCTAGAGTATATAAAAGTAAAAGATGTATCAAATTCTACTTTTTTAACTAGGTCTAATGTTTCAAGAAAATCTTCTTCTGTTTCTCCCGGAAATCCTACCATTAAGTCAGTACACAAAGCTATATCAGGATTGATATTTTTAATTTTATCAATCTTACTTAAATAGTCTTCTTTTGTATAATTTCTATTCATTAATTTCAAAACTCTTGAAGAACCTGCTTGTACCGGTAAATGTAAGAAATTAGAAAGATTTTTTAAATCTCTAAATGCATAAATTAAATCATCAGATATATCTTTAGGATGTGATGTCATAAATCTTATTCTTTCAATTCCCTTAATATCAGATATTTTATATAGTAAATCAGAAAATCTAATTTTATCTTCTAATGTTTTTCCATAACTATTTACATTTTGACCTAAAAGAGTTACCTCAAGCGTTCCATTCTTAGCTAAACTTTCTATCTCTGTGATTATATCTTCAGATTTTCTACTAGTTTCTCGACCCCTTGTATATGGAACTATACAATAAGTACAGAAATTATTACAACCATACATAATATTTACATATGATTTATATGAGTACAATCTATTGGCTCCCAAATCATCATTGAATTGTTTAGTTTCTTCTCTAATATCTATTTGAAGTTTACCAGTATCATATGAATCTAATAATAGTTCTGGCAACTTCCAAATATTATTAGTTCCAAATATCAAATCTACATTTTCAAATTTTTCTTTTACATATTCTCTTGATTCTTTTCTTTGCATCATACATCCACAAACACCACACTTTAAATCAGGTTTTGTTTCCTTAAGATGTTTTAAAACTCCAAGTTGCCCATACACCTTATCTTCTGCTGAATGCCTTACAGAACATGTATTAACTAAAACTAAATCACTATCTTCAAAATTGTAACAAAGTTGAAAACCCATTTTTTCTAAAATCCAATTTATTTTTTCTGAATCATGTTCATTCATTTGACAACCGTGAGTTATGACACAAGCTTTTTTATTAGGGCTTATCTCGCTTCTAACTCTATTTATATATGAGTCAATATTATAATTTAAATCATGTACTAATGAGTAATTTTCGTTCATCTTTACCTCTCTTCAAGCTATAATTATATCATACTTAAATTTATTAATTTTGAATATCAGCTCTCGCCATTTTTAAGAATTCTCGCGTAGCTTGCTTCAAATATCTATTGTGTTTATAGAAAAAGTAAATTTCTCTTGATGTAAATTCTTTTGGAAGCTTATAATAACAAACTTCAGTCGTTTTACCAATACTCTTTATTAAAATATCAGATATAAAAGAAATTCCAACACCATTTATACTTAAGTTATAGCTAGTAATTTGTTGATCCAATTCAAATATAATGTTGGGATTAAAATTTTCACTTTGACAAATACTGTCAGCTTTTATTCTCGTGTCATTACCTTCCTTTAAAAATATAAAAGGCTCATCTTTGAAATTATCTAATTTTACAGGCTTAAATTTATCATTGAGATATTCTTTAGAAATTATGCTATCATACTCTAATTTGTATTCATATAAATTTTTATTTGATTTATAAGATGAAGGCACAACTAAAATTATGTGATCTTTCATCAAAATTTGTCTGTCATAAATTTCGGGGTCAAATTGATAGTTGTCTATAACTATATCTAACTCTCCTGAAGCTAAAGAATTTTCTAATTCAACTGTATTATCTTCTACTATATTTAATTCGACTTTTGGATACTTTTTTGAAAATTCTGAAATAACAAATGGTAAAACATGTGATATGAATAGAGAAGTTCCACCGATTGAAACCTTACCAGCTTTTAAATCACCTAAATCATTTAAATAGTTCTCAAAATTATCTTCTATTTCTAATATTTTTTCAACAGATTTTATATATTCTAATCCAAATTCAGTTAACCCTATTGGCTTTGTACTTCTATCAAAAATTTCATAACCTAAATTAACTTCTACTTTTTTTACTGCTGCACTTAATGATGGCTGAGATATAAAAAGATTTTTTGCAGCTTTAGAAAAACTCTTTTCTCTATATACCTCATATATATATTCCATTCCCCTGAACAATATAGACACCTACCTATGTTTATATAACTATTATTTACTTGATTTTATAATACATAATATCTATACTTATGGCAAGGTATAATTAATAATTCTTATAATTTAAATCAATTTATGTATAATATTAATAAAAAATGGCTTGATGAAAAATATTTCATTAAACCATTTTTTAAAATTATTTGTTTTTTTCTATGAATAAATCAATTTCTTTTCTTGTAGGCATAGAAATTGCCGTTCCTTTTTTCTGTACCGATAAAGCAGAAACAGCCGTTGCAAATTTAGCTGCATCAAACAAACTTTTTCCTTCAGATAAGGCGGTTAAAAGTCCGCCATTAAATGCATCACCAGCTCCCGTTGTATCAATTGCATTTATTTTATAAGAAGGTATAAGTGAATCTTCACCATTAGAATATACATAAGAACCATTTGCTCCAAGAGTTATAACAACATTTTCAATACCTTTTGAAAGTAATACGTCTTTAGCATGTCTTGCAGTTTCTAAATCTACTACTTTAACATCTGTTAGTCCTTCAACTTCTGTCTCATTAGGTGTGATTATATTTATATCAGATAAAAATTCATCATTTACTTTTTGATAGGGAGCCGGATTTAAAATAATTTTTACTCCCTTTTCAATAGCTTTCTTTATAATGTATTCATTTGCATCTTGATTAACTTCATATTGAATTAATAAATACGATATGTCATCTAATAATTCATCTAAAGAATCAATTTCTTCTTTTTTTATTGTATTACAAGCACCAGGAACTATTAATATTTGATTTTCAGCAGTTAATTCATCTACACATATTAATGCTGAGCCAGTTGAATCTTCTTCAGAAATTATAAATCCTTTAGAATTCATACCAATTTCATTTGCAATATCAAATGCTATTTTGCCAAAAGTATCATTACCAATTTTTGTAACAGTCACAATATCAGCTCCTGATTTATGTGATGCCACAGCTTGATTAAAGCCTTTACCACCAGGTCCAATATTAAATTCATTACCTCTTACAGTTTCACCGGGCCTTGGAAGACGATCTGCCCTTGACATTAAATCAACAACAAAACTACCAAATACCATTACTTTTTCTCTCAAATTATCACCTACTCAAAAAGAGGAGTGGATTAACCATTCCTCTTTATTTTTATTTTTATTTTACTACTAATCTTAATTCTACAGGAATAGATTTTTCAACAGTTTCTCCATTTATAACTTTAACAGCTGTTTCTATTCCAAGAGAACCTATATCTTTAGGTTGTTGAGCAATTGTAGCTGCTAATTCTCCGGCTTCAACAGATTTAACCGCATCATCAGTAGCATCAAAACCAACTACTTTGATATCTTTTCCACTTGTTTTAATTGCTTCAAGAGCTCCTAAAGCCATTTCATCATTATGCGCAAATACTGCTTTTATATCAGAGTTAGCTTGTAGTATATTTTCCATTACAGAAAGCCCTTCAGTTCTATCATAGTTTGCTGTTTGTTTAGCAACTACTGTTAATTCTGAACCTTCAATAGCTTCATTAAATCCTTGGCCTCTTTCTCTTGCTGAGCTGGATCCTGGAATACCTTCTAATTCTACAACATTACCTTTTCCCTCAAGAAGTTTGATTATGTGTTCTCCTGCCATTTTACCACCGGCGATATTATCAGAAGCTATGTGACTTACAACTTCTCCACCATTAGAAGCTCTATCTAATGTTATTACTGGAATGCCAGCTTCATTAGCTTTCATAACAGCTGCTGCAACCGCATCAGAGTCTGTAGGATTAACCAAAAGTACATCTACGTTCTTAGTAATTAAATCTTCTACATTTGAAAGTTCTTTCGCCGGGTCATCTTGAGAATCTAAAGCTATTATTTCTACGTCTAATTCTTTAGCTTTTTCTTCAGCACCAGTTTTTAAATCTACGAAGAATGGGTTTTGTAGTGTGGATACAACTACACCTATAGTCTTGCTGTCTTTTGCTGCGTCATCTTTTTTGTCAGAAGCATTTTTGCCTCCAGTACATCCTGCTAATAATGTTGCAACTATTAAAGCACACATTAGCATTGCAATGATTTTTTTGTTCATACATTACCTCCTAATTATTTGTTTTTTCTATCTAATAATACTGCTAAGAGTATTACAATAGCACGTACAACCATCTGATAATAAGATGATACATTCATCAGATTAAGTGAATTATTTAGTATCCCTATGATTAGTGCGCCAAATATAGTTCCAAGAATACTACCTTGTCCACCAGCAAGTGAAGTACCTCCAAGCACAACTGCAGCAATGGCATCTAATTCATATCCATCACCTGCATTAGGTTGAGCTGAAACAAGCCTTGAAGTTAAAATTAATCCTGCCATAGCAGCAAATAGTCCATTGATTATATAAGATTTAATTTTTACAATATCTGTATTTAATCCTGACAATTTTGAAGCTTCTTCATTTCCCCCAATTGCATATACATATCTACCTGTCTTGGTGTTATTCAATATAAAATAACATACAATAAATACTATTCCCATTATATAAACTGGTGTAGGAATACCAAATATTGAGCCGGCACCTATCATTCTAAAAGCATTTAAATTTTCAACCTTTAAAACAGATATCGGCTTTCCCTGAGTAAATACAAGAGTAGCTCCTTTTAATAATGTCATAGTTGCCAAGGTAGCTATAAATGGTTGAGCTTTTCCTTTAGTTATAATAACACCATTTAGTCCACCTGCTAAAATACCTATGAATAAACAAATCAAAACTGCTGCTGTCACACCGTAGCCACTGACTAAAATATAAGCTCCAATAGCTGAACTAAAAGCTAAAATTGAACCAACAGACAAGTCAATTCCACCAGTTAAAATTACAAAAGTCATACCTGCTGCAATTATTGCATTTATAGAAGTTTGTCTTAATACATTCAGTAAATTATTTGGAGATATAAAATTAGGTCTTAATGTAGTAATAATTACCGAAAATAAAATTAAAAGTATAATAGGTCTAAATTTACTTAAAAAATCTTTTGTCTTATTCATTTTTACCCCCTATGATAAAATCATACTCATGATAGCTTCTTGGTTTGCCTCTTCTCTTTTTAATTCACCCTTTTTAATGCCATCATGCATTACCATAATTCTATCACTCATACCCAACAACTCCGGCATTTCTGAAGATATCATTATGATCCCAACTTTTTCTTTTTTTAATGAATTTATTATTTCATAAATCTCTGTTTTAGCTCCAACATCTACCCCTCGAGTAGGTTCATCTAAGATTAAAACTTTTGTCTTATTCATAAGACCTTTGGCAATAGAAACTTTTTGCTGATTTCCACCAGATAAATTCTTAATTTTTTGATTTAATGATGGAGTTTTTATATTCATTTTTTTTACGAATTCGTTTGAAACATCAATTTCTTTTTTCTTAGAAATTTTAAACAGAGAACTTATTTTTTCTAAAGAACTTATAGTGATATTTTCAGAAATATTCATAGGAAGAATAAGTCCATCTTTTTTTCTATCTTCAGATACATAAGTAATACCTTGCTTTATAGCATCACTTGTATTTTTTAAGTTTAAAATTTTATTTTCTAATGACACATTTCCTTTTTCTGTACCATAAAAACCATATAGAGTTTTCGCCAATTCACTTCTTCCTGCACCAACTAAACCTGCTATGCCTAGGACTTCTCCACCCTTTAAGTTAAAAGAAATATTTTTAATATATTCATTAGTCAAGTTTTCTACTTTTAGTATTTCATCTTCTCCTTGAATTGGAATATATGGAAATTGTTCTTTAATTTCTCTGCCAACCATTAGATTTATAATTTTATTCTCATCTAGATTATCTATCGATTCTTCCGCAATAAATTTACCATCTCTTAAAACAGTTATCTTTTCACAAACTTCAAAAATTTCTGTAAGACGATGAGAAATATATATGATAGATTTATTTTGTTTTTTTAACTCTGAAATGACATTAAATAAAACTTCCACTTCTTTATCCGTTAATGCATCAGTAGGTTCATCCATAATTATAATTCTTGCATTAACAGAAAGTGCCTTGGCAATTTCAACCATCTGCTGAGAAGCAATTGATAAATTTGAAATATATTCTCTTTCAGAAATATTAACTCCTAATCTATTCAAAATTTCTTTAGATTCAGAGTACATCTTTTTCTTATCAATAAAAATTCCATTTTTAGGCTCTCTTCCTAAAAATATATTTTCTGCAACTGTTAAGTTAGGTATTAAATTCAATTCTTGATGTATAACTGCTATATTATATTTTTGTGAATCATTTACACTATTTATATCAACTAACTCATCATCTATATAAATATTTCCCTCATCTTTTTTATAGATTCCGGATAGAATTTTTATTAAAGTAGATTTTCCAGCGCCATTTTCTCCCAAAAGTGCCATAGCCTCATTTTTATAAATATTTAAATTCACTTTGTTCAAAGCTTTGACTCCTGGGAAACTTTTAGATATATTTTCTAGTTTCAATATTATTTTATTCATTAGAAAAACACTCCGCTCTGCAATATTATGTTTGAATATGGTCGTATATCACCTGTTCTAACTATACATATAGCATCTTTTGTAAGTTCTTTAAATTTTTCATGACATACATAATCCATTTCTAAATCTCCAAGTTTAGAAAAAACATAATCATTTATTTCTTTGTTGCTTTCTTTTATTTCTTCAGCTAGTATGAATTTTTCTACACACATTTCACTTAATATCGCATCAAGTACCTGTTCAAAGCTTGGGATTTTAGCAACTACAGCTAAATCTATTCGCTTAACATTTTCTGGAATTGGTAGTCCACAGTCTCCGATTACAATAGTTTGTGTATGCCCTAACATAGCGATAGTATAAGATAGTTCACTATTTAGGATTTTATCTTTTTTCAAAATATTTCACCTCTTATTTGAAATCGATACCATTTTTACTCAGCTATTCTTTTGAATAGCTATCAATTTAAATTATTTAAGTATCTTGCCACATAAACTCCACAAGCTGATGCTTGAGATAGAGAATGTGTAGCTCCGCCACCATCCCCAACTACATATAGTCCTTCTTTTATAGTTTGGAAATTTGAATCAACATCGATTTTTGAATTATAAAATTTAACTTCAACCCCATAAAGTAATGTGTCATCATTAGCTGTACCTGGAGCTATTTTATCTAATGCATATATCATTTCTATTATAGAATCAAGTTGTCTTTTAGGAATAACTAAAGATAAATCTCCCGGAGTAGCCTTTAAAGTTGGTACAGTAAAACACTTTTCCATTCTTTCTTTATTAGATCTTCTTCCTTTAACCAAATCTCCAAATCTTTGCAATAATACTCCACCACCTAGCATATTAGACAGTTTTGCAATAGATTCACCATATTCATTGGATTCTTTAAAAGGTTCTGTAAATTTATTTGCAACTAATAATGCAAAGTTAGTATTTTGGCTCTGTAATTTAGGGTCTGCATAAGCATGTCCATTAACAGTTATTATACCACTTGTGTTTTCTGCTACAACTTGACCATATGGGTTCATACAGAAAGTTCTAACTAACTCATTATATGCCTTTGCTTGATACACAATTTTACTTTCGTACACATCATCTGTTATATGCTTGAAAACTTCTGCTGGAAGCTCAACTCTAACTCCTATGTCAACTTGATTTGACTCACAAGTTATGCCAAATTTACCACAAACTTGAGAAACCCATTTAGAGCCAGATCTTCCAGATGCTAAAACTAAATTTTTGCATTTAAAACTTTCATTTTTATTTGTTGTAACTATATATTTTTTTTCAGATTCAATATACTCAACATCTAAAGCAGTTGTGTTGAACAGCATTTCTACTTTATCTTTAGAATAGTTATACATTTTCTCTAAAATTTTAACATTTCTATCTGTTCCAAAATGTCTAACTCTAGCATCTAATAAATGTAAGTCATGTCTTAAAGCCGTTGTTTTTAAGTCAGAAGATGCAGTTGAATATAATTTAGACTCTGCTCCATCAAATTCGCAAAGTACACTGTCAACATATTCCATAAGTTCGATAGCTTTTTCTCTACCTACAAATTTATGCATATCACCGCCAAAGTTTGTGGTAATGTTATATTTTCCATCTGATAAAGTTCCCGCTCCACCATATCCATTCATTATATTACATGGTTCACAGCCAATACAATTTTCAACTTTTCCAGTCTTTATAGGGCAATTTCTTCTTTGTATAGGGTTACCTTTATCTATCATAATGACTTTTAAATCAGTGTCTAACTTTGTAAACTCATATGCTGCAAATACTCCACTTGCACCTGAACCTACTATTACAACATCAACTTCTCTCATTCATACCTCCAAAAGTATTATTTTATATAATAAATTTATTATATTCAGATTAAAAATTTTATCAGATGAGTATCTTAAGTCTAAGATTCAATATAAACTTTATCTTGCCCATCAACTTCTGATATTTCAACGATTACCTTTTCTCTTCTAGCTGTAGGTAAATTTTTCCCTACAAAATCAGGTCTTATTGGTAATTCTCTGTGTCCCCTATCAACTAATGCAACTAATTTTATAGCTCTAGGCCTTCCTATTGATAAAATAGCATCTAGCGCAGCTCTGACGGTTCTACCAGTGTAGATTACATCGTCGATTAATATTACTGTCTTACCATCAATTTCAATATCTAAATCCAATTCTCTGGAATTTTCTCTATCGTCTCTAAAATTAATGGGATTTATAGCATAAACGGGAACATTTATATCTTCAATTTCTTTAATTTTTAAAGATATTCTTTTAGCTATATCTTCACCTCTGCTTACTATGCCCAATAATATTAAATTATCAGGTTCTTCACTTCTCTCTAATATTTCATTTGAAATTCTTGAAATAGCACGTTTTATAGCAATCTCGTCTAGAATAATATTTTTCATATGTCCGCCCTCTTCATAAACTTTTCAAATCTTATTGGAATACTATCTTCAAAAATCATACTTTCATTTGTAATGGGATGTATAAATTCCAACTTATAAGCATGCAACATTTGCTTTTCAATTTTATATTTATTTTTTCGTCCGTACAAAGGGTCTCCCAAAACAGGATGATTTATATAATTCATATGTACCCTAATTTGATGTGTTCTTCCAGTAGCTATCTTTACATTTAAAAATGTATGATTTTCAAAAACTTTAATTGGATTATAGTAAGTTAGTGCTTCTTTAGAATTGTGTTCTGTAACAGAAAACTTAATTCTATTTTTTACATCTCTTCCTATTGGTTTATCTATAATGCCATCTTCAAGTACTTTACCCTCTACAATAGCCCAATACATTTTATTTATTTTTCTATTTTGAAACATAGTAATTAAATTAGAATAAGCCAGTTGACTTTTAGCTATTATCATAAGGCCACTGGTATCTTTATCTAATCTGTGCACAATTCCTGGCCTTAAAGAATCTCCTGTATCAGCTAAACAATCAAATTTATACAACAATCCATTAACTAGCGTATTGTCATAATTTCCAGCACCAGGATGCACAACCAATCCTTGTGGTTTGCATATAATAGCTATATCTTTATCTTCGTATAAAACTTTAAAGTCAATATCTTGTGGAACTAATTCGATTTCATTATTGTACTCTACATCTATTACATCATTTATTCTTAATTTATAGCCTGCTTTTTCTCGTTTAGAATTAACCAATATACTTCCATCATCTATCAGTTTTTTTATTTGGCTTCTAGATAATTCAAGATTTTCATTTAAAAATAAATCTAATCTTTTATTTTCTGAATTTGAAATAAATTTATTCTTATACATTTCTCTTTTTCCCTGGATTATCAAATAATATGACCATAATTAGAAGAATTATAGTTCCAACAACAATAAATGAATCAGCCAAATTAAATACTGCAAACTCGTATCCAAAAATATTAGTGGAAATAAAATCTACGACGTATCCTAAACGAATTCTATCTATAAAATTACCTATACTACCACCTAATATAAGGCCTATTGATAAATTCAACATCTTAGTGTTTTTCTTATAATCTTTAAACAAAACATTTAAAAGAACAATAAGCACAACTACAGTAACTATAGTAAATAGCCAACTTTTGTTTTGTAACATCCCAAAAGCTGCACCTCTATTTTCCAGATAATAAAAGTTTAAATATTTATCAATTATTACCATAGGGGGTTTATCTTTTAAATTTAAAACAACCAAATATTTACTTAACTGATCAATTACTATAAGTAGCATTGAAAATAAAATAACTGCCATTTTTACCTCACTTAGGAAACTTAATAAGTATTACAAAATTATTCTTTTTAGTAGTATTTTCTATTTTTTCAAAAACTATTCTTCCACGTCCACGAACCGATAAAATATCCCCTTCTTTTAATTGAATAGAAGTTTTTATCTCAGGTTTAAAGTTAACTTGAACTCTACCTGACTTTATTAACATTTCAACCTTAGATCTTGAAATTTTTAAAACTGAACTCAATATAGTATCTAATCTAAGAGAAGAAACTATAAACTTATTTTCTACATAAGTTGTTTCTTGATATTCAAATTTATCATCACTAAAAAATATGGTATGTTTGCCTATTTTTTTTAGATTAAATCTTAAAAAGTTGTATTGTTCAGCTTTAACAAATATAAAGATATTATTACTACCAATAATAATATCTCCAACTTTACTTCTATCAATTCCTAAACCTAAAATCGAACCCAGTACATCTTTGTGTTGTATATTTTCTACTTTGTTTAGCGAAATATACAAAATTTTATCTTTATCTATTTCATATAAATACTTTGGAAAAATATATATAATATTTCTCTCAGCTTGAGTGTATCCACCATCTATTAGATAACTTACATCATATCTGTTTAAAATAGATTTTGATAGTTCAACTTCATAAGGGCTCAAAAAATCAGTAGATAAAATTTCGTGCTTATTTAAAACAATCTCAATCTTATCTACTACTTTTTTTACTACTATTAATTTATCATCCGGAATGTGTAAAAATAATTTATCCTTATTTATTTTTACCAAGGAAACATTCCACTATTTTTAAGCTCTTCTTTTAAGCCATCAATCTCAACATTTTTGGGAGCTAATACAAAAATATCTTTATTCACTTTTTGTATTTTCCCATCCATTGCATATAGGGCTCCACTTACAAAATCAAATATTTTTCTCTTAACTTCTAAATCTAATTGTTCAAAATTAAGAACTACTGATTTATCAGCTCTTAAATCATCAACAATATTAGGGGATTCGTCATAAGATAGAGGTTCATGTACTGAAATTATCATATTAGAAGCATTTAAACTCAACACTCCACTGTCTGATTTCCTTTTAGTAGTTCTAATTGGAACATCTTCTATATTTCTTTCTTCGGGAAAATTTTCCTCATAATCTTCATAATCATATTCTTCTGAAAACCCAAAAACTTTTTTCATTTTATCCATAATTTCTGACATACGTTACCTCCAAATTCTCTTTCCAAAAATTTTACTGCCAACTCTAACCATATTCGAACCTTCTTCTATGGCTAATCTATAATCTTGGCTCATTCCCATAGATAAAATATCCATTTTAACTTCGGAATAATTATTTTTTATTTCTTCTCTTAGTTTAAACATTCTCTTAAAACAATTTCTAAGTAATTCTTCATCATCAGTATCTGGAGCAACCGTCATTAAACCTTGAATACTAACATTTTTATAGTCTAAGCATGTCTCCAAAAAACTTCTAACTTCATCATAAGCTACCCCACCTTTTTGTGTTTCTCCAGCTATATTAACTTCTATAAGGCAGTTCACAATCATATCTGAGCTCTTTGCTCTCTTATCAATTTCTTCCAACAAGTTTACCCTATCAAGAGACTGTATCAACCTAACTTTATCATAGATATATTTTACCTTATTTGTTTGTAAATTGCCAATCATATGGAAATTTTGTTCAGGTAAAAATTCAATTTTTTCTCTTAATTCTTGTACTTTATTTTCACCAAACTCTATAGCACCTCCACTAATAGCTTCTAAAATTTCATCTATATTACGTGTTTTAGAAACAGCTATTAAATTTACTTTTTCGCCACTTATAGAATTCTTTTCTAAAATTTTAATTTCTTCAATTAAACTTTCCATGTTTGATTTTATAGACATATCAACACTTCCTTAATTTAAAATCTTAGATTCTTCAACCTGTTTTGGATTTAATACTATTTTATCATTTAAAGTAACAGTTTTAACTGATTTATCTTTAAGTTTTATAACTGAATTTTTGTCACCTGTAGAAATATAAGAATAATCTTCAAAAGGAACAACCACTTTTATAGGTACAAACTTAACTAAACCATGAATTTCTTGCACAAATACACCAAATTCACCTTTTCTTTTAATAATCGCTGACTTTGGTATCTCTAGACAATCTTCGTTTTGAAGAATTATATCATAAGGTTTTATTCTATCTTGATAGACATTGTAAAAATTTTGAGACATATCAACTATTACAACTGCTCCATTTTTAGATTTGTTTATCATAGATATTTTACCTTCTAGTGAAATATCTTCATTCCTAAATTTCAAATTGTCCCCAATTTCTTTAGAATCAAGTTTTTTTATATCATCTACTTGTAAAGCTATTTTATAATTTAAATTATTTATAAGCTTGTATAAATTATCACCCTTATTAACCTCAACTTTAGTTTTAAATCTGCTAATATTTTTGTGTGAATTTAAATATCCGTAAGTATATTCACTTAAATCTTCAATAGTATAATACTTTTCCAAACCATCAATTTTAAAAGATACTATAGAAGAAAAATCAGCTGAGTAAGTATAATTACTTTCAGAAATTTTATTTTGAAGTTTTTCTTTTTTATCTTTCAACTCATCAACTGATAAGTTTATAAGCTCTGAAAGTTCACTTATATTCAGATTATTATTTGAGTATAAGTCCAATCCATCTACCGAATGTATAGCCTCAATAAAATTTTCATCCTTTAAAAAGTTTTGTATTTTTTCTATAGAAGGGATTGATTTTTCAGAACTATATTCTACATGATTTTTAGACTTATAGCTTAGTGCAGAATTTACTTTTATAAGTTCATCATTTAAATCTGAAGTATCATCCATCATATTTAAACTTGCTATTTCATAACCTACAGGTACTTTTTCACCTTCACTTGCATTGTATACACATATACCACTGTTTTTAGCTGTATATACTTTCTCATTTAAAATATTAAATCCTATAACAGGAACTTTCTTTTCGTATGTTTTTAAAGTAGCAAAATCTGTTTTATAATCTTTATACATTCTACCATTTATAGCTCGAAATGCTAGAATAAAGAAAATCAAAACGAATATGCTGCTTATTAATCTTCTAATAAAATATTTTTTCTTTTTTAAAAACTGAACTTTCAAAATACCCCTTCTCGCTATTCAAAAAATATTTCTTCTATTTCTTGTTTATAGCCTCTAGTCATTAATTCTACTACTGCTTCTCTAGGGTCTTTATTATTATATATTACTTCATAAAGCTTTTCTGTAATAGGCATATTAACGCCATACTTGCTAGCTAAGTCATAAGCTGATTTTGTGGTTTTAATACCTTCAACTACTTGTCCAACTTTTTGAGACGCTTCTTCAGAGGATAGACCTTGCCCTATGAGAATACCAGCTCTCCTATTACGAGAATGTATTGAAGTACATGTTACAATTAAATCTCCTATACCTGAAAGGCCATTAAATGTTTGAGGGTTGGCACCTAATTTCATACCGAGTTTACTCATTTCATAAATTCCTCTAGTCGCTAAAGCAGCAGTAGTATTATCCCCATAACCTAACCCATCACTCATTCCAGCGGCTAGAGCAATTATATTCTTTAGAGCTCCACCGATTTCAACACCCACTAAATCATTATTCGTATAAACTCTAAATGTATCTGTTGCAAATGCTTCTTGAACTACTTTACTTGAATCATAATCATTTGAAGCAGCAACTATAGCAGTAGGTATTTCTCTTCCAACTTCTTCTGCATGCGATGGGCCCGATAATGAAACAAAGTTTGAATTTGGCAATACTTCACTACTTATTTCACTTACTCTATCAAGTGTATTAAGTTCTAATCCTTTAGATAGATTGACAATTAATTTGCCATCAGCTATATCTTTTATACTTTTAGCTACTTCTCTAAATTTTTGAGTTGGAACAGCCATAACTATCATCTCACAAGAGTCTATACATTTAACAATATCATCTTGTGCCTTTAACCCTA
>NZ_JAXDSS010000025.1:0-2624 GCF_034090345.1 Peptoniphilus sp.
TGATATTAAATTGTACAAAAAAATTCCAACCGGAGCAGGACTTGCCGGAGGGTCAGCTAATGCTGCGACTTTATTTGAAGAGATAAATAGAATTTATAATTTGAATTTGGATATAGATGAGCTTAGGGAGCTAGGAGGAAAGGTTGGAGCTGATGTTCCATTTATGATAGGAGGTAAAACTGCACTTTGTGAAGGAATAGGTGAAGTGATTACAGATTTGGATATTGATTTTAAAAGTTTAAAGGCTCTTATTGTAAATCCTGGATTCGAAGTAAGTTCTAAGGAAGTTTATTCAAATATGAATTTAAAAGTTGATAGGGTTGATTTCAATTCACTAATAGATGCATTAAGGAATGAAAATTTAGTAGAAATTTCTAAATATCTTAGAAATGATATGGAAGATTTCGTGTTTAAAAAATATATTGAAGTGGAAAATATAAAGAAAGAGATTTTAAAGTACACAAGTGCTACACTTATGAGCGGTTCCGGCTCTACTGTTTATGGTCTTTTTGACAATGAAGAAGATTTGATAAAGGCGTATAATAATTTTAGAGAAATCTATAAAAATACTTACATGGTGAATTTAATATAATGGTTTATTTAGTTGATGATTCAATAGGAGCGCTTATTTTTCTAAATGAGTGCAATGTGGGCGGCAATGTGATCATAGATAATATGTATTGGCCCTTGGCTATGATGCCAAAGACAATTAAATATAGAATTGATAATATTGAAAAAAATACAAGTGGGAAGTTGATATGCACTAATCCATCTATGTCTATTTTTTTAAAGGATGCTATAACGGGAATTGAACCATTTAAAAAAGATTTTGATAGTAAATCCGGAGTGGTACTGTCTAATAAAATTTTTGCTGAAAAGTTTAATGGAGTAGATGTCCAAGTTTTAGCTAATACTGTGGTAGATGGGAATGTGAGTGAATATGTTGCTAAAAACTTATTAGATTCTTACATAGGAGATTCAAAGCTTGTCTATGTTATGGAACCTTGTATTCACTATTATAGAGAATTTATGGGAAAATTTTACCCGAATGTAGAGTTTAAATTTTTATTTGACTATTTAAAAGATGAGATTGAGGGAATAGAATTTACTAAGAGCAAGTTCTATGTTACTGGTAATAGAATAGGATTTTATATGGGAGCTGAGGAGCTGCTTGGGGGAAACTATTCTTCTGTGAGGAGATTGAAGTGGTAGAGATTGACGAGTTTCAAGAAATCCTTGAAGAATTATATGAGGAACTTCCTAAAAGTATTTATGATGAGCTTACAGGAGGTATAATTGTTGAGGAAGAGTGTAAGTATTATGAGAATGAGCCGGAACTTATATGTCTTGGTGTTTATGAAAGAAGTATGCTAGGTAAGTGCATAAGAATTTACTACGGCTCATTTATGAATATGTATTTTTGGTACGACAGAGATAGTTTAAAGGATGAGCTTAGAAAAACTTTCCACCATGAATTGACTCATCACATAGAGTTTTTAGCTAAAGACAATGATTTGGAATTAGAAGATATAGAATTTTTAAAGAAGTATAGAGAAAATAAGGAGAATTGATGAATAAAATCGCAGGTTATTTTTATAAGTTGGTGGGGTCTATAATAGACTATACACTTCAAGGGCTGATATATATTTTTACAGTGTTAGTAAATATATTTTCGTCTATAAAACAGTTGTTTGGTTTAGTTTTTTCGGCGGCCGGATGTTTAATATTATTTTTTATATTCAATCCTTTCTTTTTAGCAGCACTTTTGAGAAGCCCTTTATTTTGGATTGGAGTATTGTCTTTAATAGTTCCGATTATAGGGACAATTGCCGTAAGTTATTTGAAGTATATCCACTATATGGCGACTGAATATTTCTATGATAAGGCAGATTTTTACATACTTGGAAGAACTGCGGCTTATAAGAGAATGGAAGATTATGGGAATAAATATAGAGAAAATCTTGAAAGAGAGAGATTAAAAAGAGAGCAGGAGAGAAGAAAAAGACAAGAGGAAGAATTTAGAAGACAATTTGGAAATTTTGGAGAAGGTACTCAATGGGGAAGTTGGACTTTCGGCTCTTTTGAAGATTTTGAACAATTCTTCGGACAAGCTCAAAGTGGGGGCTATTATAATGGCTATGGTCAACAAGGCTACCAAAATCAAAGTTATCAAGCTCCTAATTCATTTAAAAATCAGTATGAATCAGCTTGTGATGTCTTAGGAGTTCCCTATACAGCAGATAAGTATGAAATAAAGTTGAGTTATAGAAAAATGGCTAAGATTTACCATCCGGATTTAAATAAAGCAGAAGATGCTGCTGAAAAATTTAAACAGATAAATAATGCTTACGAGTTTTTGAGTGATGAAAATATTGCGAGGTATAAAAATTTACATTGAAACAGAAACAAAATTATAATTTTTTAATGGAACAAGAGTTAAAAAGATTAGACCATAGACCAACACTTTTATTACACGTTTGTTGTGCTCCATGTTCATCAGCTGTAATAGAGAGAATGGTAGAATATTTTGATATATGTGTGTTGTTTTATAATCCAAATATGGACACTGATGTTGAGTTTATCAGAAGGGCAGAAGAACTTAATAGACTTGTGAGCGATTGTGG
>NZ_JAXDSS010000084.1:0-4315 GCF_034090345.1 Peptoniphilus sp.
GAAATGAACCCCATAGAACAGATTTGGAAACAAATTAGGACTATGGGATTTAAAAATGAATTTTTCCACACATTATCAGACGTAGTGGATAGGTTGTGTGAAACGATAAATAAATTAACAAAAGAGATGGTTAAAAGTATCTCCAATAGGGATTGGTTGTGTATCTATATTTAATAGGATAATAGTATGATATGCAAATCATTACCATGTATATTGCAAAAGCTCAAAGTTAAATAAAATTACTTATTCTAGTCAAATAACTCAAAATAAATTTAAAATATAAAAAGGCAGAGATAAACTCCACCTTCAATAAAAATCTTATTAAATTTTTAAATAAACTTTTCTTTAAACTTAAGTAATTCTTCATCTATAAGTTCGTAAGAATTTAATCTATTTATATTATCTCTTATCTCTTTTGAACCGGGCATACCTTTAAAATAACCAACAAACTGTTTTCTCATTTCAAGCACACCCAATCTTTCATTTTTGTATTCGACTGCAAGTCTCAAATGCTCTCTTGCTTTTTCAATTCTCTCTACAAAACTTGGCTCAAAATATTCTTCTCCTCTTGATTTAGTAGCTATTTCTTCAAAAATAAATGGATTTCCTATTGCCGCTCTGCCTATCGACACTCCCTTCACTCCATAGTTCATAACTTTTTCAAAAGCATTTTGATAAGAATCTACATCCCCATTTCCTATTACAGGAATTTTAACAAGCTTTGCAATTTCAGATATATATTCCCAATCAGAAACACCCGTATAATATTCTTCTCGAGTTCTTCCATGCACAATTATTCTTCTCGCTCCCGCGGCTTCTATTGCCTTTGCAGCTTCTATGGAATTAGTTTCCCTTATTCCTTTTCTAATCTTAACACTTACAGGAAGATTAGTCGCGTTCACAACTGACCTTGTCACTTCGTATACTAAATGAGGTTGATCTAATAATGCAGACCCGGAATTGTTTTTTACAATTTTAGGAGCAGGGCATCCCATATTTATATCTATCCCTATAAAATCAAATTCAGATACAATTTCAGCCGCCTTAGCCATAAAATATGGTTCATCTCCAAAGAGTTGTACAACAACATTTTTTTCATTTGGAGAAATTTTTAATAAATCATTTGTCTTTCTATCGCCATACACTATTCCCTTACAAGACACCATTTCAGTCACAACTTCGCTTGCTCCCATTCTCGAGCAAATTTCTCTAAAAGCTATGTCTGTATATCCTGCAAGAGGTGCAAGTGATGCAAATATTTTAGTTTCCAAGAATTTTATCCCTATTCATATCATATATCATTCTGAGCCCATCAAGAGTTAAGTATTTATCAATTATTATGTCATACTTTGAATCATGCGTTAAAAGAGCTGAAAATCCTCCTGTGGAAATTATTTTTGTACTCTTTTCATCAAAGCCCACTTCATCTATTATTCTTTCTATTATTCCATCAATCAAAGCATTATACCCGTGATATAAACCCGATTGCATTGAAGATACAGTATCGGTTTGAACTACTTTCTCCGTCTTTTTAATTTCTATTCTAGGCAATTTTGAAGTTCTTTCAAAAAGTGCTTCTGCGGCAATTCCAATCCCCGGGAAAATAAGTCCCCCTCTATATGTTCTGTCCTTGTCTACCACGCAAAATGTCATAGCCGTACCTATATCTATTATTATGCAAGGTCCTCCATATACTTCGAGTGCAGCCACTGCATTTACAATTCTATCAGCCCCTACAGCACTTGGGTTGTCATATTCTACTTTTAAATCGTAATCTAAATCTCCATTGACCACTATTGGTCTTTTGCCAAAATATTTTATAATCATCGACGGTAAAGTATGCATAAGATTCGGAACAACTGAAGATATTATTACATTTTCTATTTCATTTAACCCTATTCCTGAATTTGATAGAGTATTTTGAAATATCATTCCATATTCATCAGAAGACCTTGTCTTCACTGTTGCTATTCTAAAATTTTGTATTAATTCTTCACCTTGATATATACCATAAACTATAGAAGTATTTCCTACATCAATTGCTAATAACATCGTCTCTCCTAACTTGTTTGTATATTTTATGATTTTTTATTTTTACCCCAAATTTACAATCTCATTAAGTATATCTATTAAATTTATCATTTTCAATAAATTTTCTTATTTTATTATATTTGGGTTTACAATTAAATTTAATTTGACATTAGTGTTAACCGGTTTTAAAATATATGTAGTTATTAAAGGAGGGCTATTATGACTAAAAATACAACTCGTATGGTTAGAATTGCATTATTTACAGCACTTATTTGCGTTGGAGCTTTTATTTCTGTTCCAATAGGTCCTGTTCCAATTAGTTTTCAAAATTTTTTTGTAATTATGGCCGCATTATTATTGCCGGCTAAAGATGCTGCACTAAGTGTACTTATATATTTGTTCATTGGATTGGCAGGTCTTCCTGTGTTTGCTCAATTTACCGGCGGTCTACAAACTGTATTCAAACCTTCATTTGGCTTCTTAATTGGTTTTGTTGTAGGAGCATATGTAATTTCTAAAATAGTTGGAGATTCAAGAGATTATAAAAAAATATTTCTTGCAACTGTTGTAGGTGAAATTATATTTTACATTGTAGGAATCCCATATATGTACTATATACTGGCCGGTATATCTAAAGCACCCGGTACAATTACAGGCCTTTTGCAACTTGGACTTATTCCATTTATTCCGGGGGATTTACTTAAGATGGCAATCGCCACCGCCATCGCACCTAAGATAAAAAGTGTAGTACAATACAAATGAGTAAAAAAGATAGAGCAATTCACTCTATCTTTTTCACTTGCTTAATTTATATAATTTTAGATCATTATTTAAAGAAATGTGATAAAAATATTATAAGTATAGCTACCGGAGTTATATATTTTATACTTATTCTCATCCAACTCTTTACAAATTCATTTTTAATATTGCTAGCTTTAATTACATTTTCAATTCCCCAGATATAGCCGGAGAATATAGCTATCGCAAGACAACTGAAAACTAAAATATAATTACTTTCTATGACATCAAACATACTAAATAAAGCATCGTTATTAATTGAAAGATAAGCTACTATAACTATAGGCACTGCACTGATTAAAATAGCAGTGATTCTATTTAAGTTATACTTTTCAGTTAAAAGCCCCACTATTGCTTCATAAACTCCAACTGAAGAAGTAAATGCGGCAATGTAGAATCCTAAATAGAATAGTATGGATAAGAAGTATCCACCAGGAACAAGATTGAACGCATTAGGTAAAGTTAAAAAACTCAAACTAACACCCTCTGTAACTTCTAAATTAGTTCCAAATACCATGGGAAGTATCATAAGCCCCGCAAGAATTCCTGCAAAAATTAAAGAAATACAAATTAGAGAAGAACTCTTAAATATATTTTCATCTTTATCTTTAATGTACGAGCCAAAAACCATACTTCCCAACATTCCCAACCCAAGAGCAAAGAAAGCTTGACCTAAACAAGTTAAAAGGGAATCAAGAGTAAACTTGGATACATCGGGTAAAAATAAAAATTTAACTCCATCTATAGCTCCATCAACTCTGAGAACAGCAATTATTACAGCTGCCATAATTAAAAATAGTATTGGTAAGAGAATTTTAGAAATTCTCTCAATGCCTTTTTGTACACCAAAAATCAATACAAAAATATTTAATATTAAATTTATTATAAAAAATAAAAACACTTGAGTCTTATCTGCATTGAAGTCATTAAAAAATTCTACTACACCATCCGAAGTAAGCCCCATATAAGAACCTTGGAAACTTACAACTAAGTACTTAAAAATCCATGAATAAATAGGTGCAGTATACCCCAATATTAAGGCTGCCGCTACTAAATGTAAATATCCCGCTAAATAGAATTTTGATTTAGGAGCAATAGTCTTATATGCGTCAATTGCAGTACGTTGAGTATGAAAGCCTATGGCAACCTCACAAGTCATTAGAGGAATGCCTATAATCAATATTATTGCAATGTACATTAGTATAAAAATAGCGCCTCCATTAGCCCCTACTACATAGGGAAATCTCCAAAGAGAACCTATCCCCAGCGCAAGACCTATTGCAACTAAAATAAAGCCCCAAATGGAGCTGAATCCTTCATTTTTTTTCAAAATATCACCTCATTGAAGAGTATAGAGTAAATTTTAAAAATAGACAATAAATATAGAGAAGATTATTGAAAATATTTTTATATTAAAGATCATTGACATAATTTTAAATAACAATTATATTATTTACATAGCATTTATTAAGTTTTGAAGTAAATT
>NZ_JAXDSS010000008.1:0-2808 GCF_034090345.1 Peptoniphilus sp.
ATGAACATGGACAAATTCATTATCCTCATTAAAACTATCAAAAACTACATCTTTAAAACCAAACAAATTCATAATATTATTATTTTGCACTTATATGCACATCCTAAATTTGGTTTTAGTTATTTTAAGTTTAGGACTAAATGCATATAAGTGCAAATTTTTTATACAAAAATATCTGTTAGAGATTTACTCCCCAATATTTGACATAGAGCCGTTAATTTTACATATTTTTAGGAATAATATTAGA
The DNA here is from genome assembly GCF_034090345.1 of Peptoniphilus sp. GTDB lineage: Bacteria > Bacillota > Clostridia > Tissierellales > Peptoniphilaceae > Peptoniphilus. Next base: position 248 of record NZ_JAXDSS010000008.1, read on the forward strand.
AAAAATTTTTCTAGTTCATTATTTTTGTTTTTAATATTGATACATGAATTTAGATAATTAAGATTAAACAGTATTTTAAAGTTATATTAAAAATTTTAAATAAAAACAACAGAAAAACAATGTAAACGTTTTAGTGAGATTGACTATACTTTACTTAAAGAGTATATTATATCAGCTGATAAAAATGAATAAAAAATTTTAAACTAATGAGGAGGAAAAATGAATATAAGTTTTGAAAAAGGAAGATTATTAAAAACTACTGTAGCCACACTTTCTTTAGGGGCAATGTTGCTATCTTCGACAAATGTAAGTGCTATAGTTAATAAGAACTACAGAGATGTTGAAAAAGAGGTGAAAATGCATGTAGGAGGGATTAAACATGATTCGGAGTATATTTTAAAAACTAACTATGAAAAAATGGAAGATGTTATTTATAGAGCGGTAAAGCTGGCGAATAGATTAGAATATCAAGATAAGGATTATGATAAAGAAAGAGAGGAGTATATAAGAGAGTTAGGGATATATACAAGTTTCTTAACTAAAATGAAGCTTAAAAGTATTAATGAAGAGACTAATTTTGCCAAAGAATACAAAAAGTTAAAAAGCAAAGATGATGGAAGATATGCATATTTATCTAGTGGCCTTGAGCAATTAACAACAAATGAGGTTGAGTATATAAAAAGTAAGATAGAGGCAGCAATGCGATCTTTCATAAATAATGTGGCTAGAAAAAATAAGGAAAAAGAAGATTTAATTCAATATGATGCTATTCTTTATTTATATGATGGTTATACTAAAGAGTATAGAAATCAATACTATAAAGAAAGTGAAGATTTTAGAAAATATGTTGATTTAGTAAGAGAAATGCGCAAAAAACATAATCAGATATTAGCAATTTTAAAAAGTGGATATGCTACGGAGAAAGACGGTGCGGAAGAAGCTTTAGAAATGTTAGAACTTCAAAAGAATATGGTTCTTAATATAAGAGGAGAACATCCTAAAAATAATGATATATATGAGGGCGGCGACAACTATTGGGATGAAAAAATAGTAAATTTGAGATTGGCTGAAGAGGCTAATAAAAATTTAGATGAAATAATAAATGAGTTTTTTGAAACGATAGGGGAGAAAAGACCAAAAAACTTAGAAAAATTTAATTTTTCTAGTTATGAAGAAGTTAAAAATAATGAAATAGAAAGAAAAAAATATTTTAATCAACTTAAAGAAACAATAGAAGGGCAAGTAATAGAAGCTAATCAAGAGGGCAATTTAAAAAATAGAGCTGAAGTGACAGAAAAATTTGAAGAAAGTAAAAATTACATTACACCAACAGTAGAAACGCAACCGAAATTAGCAAGTAGTTCACTACTACAAAGAAACGCAAGAAATATAGGCTCTCTTCAAAAAGAGAGAAAAGAAGTAACTTTAAAAAATAGTATGGAGAATGTAAACTGTACCAACGCTATAAGCGTAGAATCTTTATCTTTAGAAAATCAAGTTCGAGGTACTATACAAGAAGATGAAGGATTTCCAACCATGGAAGCTAATAGCAATAACGAGAACAATGATGGGAATTTATCACAAAATATAGAAAATAAATCAAATGATGAAAGTAACATAGTTTTATCTTCTTTAAAAATAGTTTCAGGGAAAGTGGAAGAAGCTGAGCAATTTAAAAGCATGGAATCTAAAACGGAAGATACAGAAAAAAATTATAAGGGATCAAGTAATAGCGAAATAGAGCCATTAGAAGCTATTGATGTACAAAATCAAGAAATGATCAAAACTATAGAAAGTCAAGTTCAACCATATAAAACAATGGAGCTAAACAAAAGAAATTATAATTCAAATAATAAAAATATAGATCATCGAGCAAACTTAACAGAAGCACAAATAATTAAGATAAATGATGCTATTTCAGATTTTAGTGAAAGTAGAAATGACGCACAATTGTATTTAGGTTTTGTGAGAGAAGAAGATAGTGTAAAAAAAGAATTAATAAGATATATAGACAGTGGAGAAGAAGCTAGAAAGAAACTAGACAAGATGCTAGGCGAAGGCAAAGAAGGCGAAAATTTAGAAAGACTTATCGATATAGTAGAATCACGTGGAAATAAGCTTTCAGAAATGATAAGAAGAATTTAATAAATCAATTAAATAGGAACTGTAAATAATTTTGTGTATCAACCTAAATCCTAATATAAGGGTAAGGGTTGGTACATTTTTTATGTATCAATATGTGCTCATTTCTATTAGAAAAGAGGGTCTAGAGTTGTCAAACATATGTGACAAGAAAACCATCCAGAGACTGTGAAATAGTTTGTGTATGAAAAATCCTCCTGATAAGATAATAATGATCAGGAGGAATATTTATGTTAAGAAAAAGACCGGAAACAAGATTAAACAAAATCTCTAAGATGTTAATCGAAGAATACCAGCCGGGAACAGTACAGGAGCTACAAGAAGCACTAAAAGACCTTTTAGGCGATACAATTAAGCATTTGCTAAAAGCAGAACTAGATGAAAACCTAGACTACGAATACGGAGAAAAACCACTATCA
>NZ_JAXDSS010000068.1:0-29466 GCF_034090345.1 Peptoniphilus sp.
GATTGAGATGCATTGGCAAGATTTCCCCCAATTGTTGCAAGGTTTCTAATCTGTTCAGAACCTAGATGATACGCAGATTGATAGATTGAATGGAAATATTTTTTGATAATTTCACTTTCAATTAGTTCTGTCATAGTGACAATAGAGCCGACAGATATCATAGAATCGTTTTCTTCAATTTTGGCAAACTCTCTCATCTTAGTTAAGTCAATTATATTGTAGTCAGTGAGCTTTTTATTTTTTATTTTGATTATTATATCCGTGCCACCGGCGATAAAATATGTATTTTCATCTTTTATTTTAATTAATTCAATTAATTCGTCTTTAGTTTTTGGAGAGTATATCATTTAGAAACCTCCTTAACAGCAGCATCAATAGCCTCAATGATTTTTATATATCCTGTACAACGGCACAGATTGCCCTCTATTGCCCTTTTTATATTATCCATAGTTGGGTTTGAGTTATTCATCATAAGAGCCTTGGCGCTCATTATAAATCCCGGAGAGCAGAATCCGCATTGAACTGCGCCGTGTTCTACAAATTTTTCTTGAAGAATATCAAATTCACCGTTTTGTTTTAGCCCTTCAATAGTCAAAACTTCACAGTCGTCAACTTGAGCGGCAAGCATTGTACAAGAAGTTACAGCTCTCTTGTTCACTATCACAGTGCAAGCACCACATTCACCTTCAGAACAACCCTCTTTAGTTCCGGTAAGATGTAGTTCATCTCTTAAAAAATCAATAAGACGAGTTTTCTCACTTACATCTGCAGAAACTTCCGCTCCATTTATATTACATGTAATATTCATATAACCACCTCATTATGCACTGTGCATACTTTAATATAAAAATAATACCAAGCTAAAATATTTATGTCAATACGTTTTAACGTGATATATAGAAAATAAATTTTTAATTTGATATTATTTATAATTTAAAACTCGAAAGATGATTCATCTTTATTAAACAGTTCTTTTAAAGAGCCTCTCACTTTAGAGTAGTCTTTTTCAACAAGAGCATCATAAATTTCAATGTGTAGTTTATAATGAACATCTTTATAAGTTTTTTTGTTATATGAAGTTGCCAAGATTAGAATTGAAAACAAGTTATCAAAAATTCTGAGTAAGAATTTATTATCAGCTGCCAAGACTATATTTCTGTTAAAATCTACAAAAGTTTTTACAAAGTTAAAGTTTATATCAGATTGCTCATCTTGAAGTTTCTTCTGTTTTTTTAGAGATTGTTTTTCAAATTCAATTAATTTTTCTGTGTGATTTTCTTCGATTACTATATCCAGCGCTGCAAGAATATTTACTAAAACTGCATTATTAAGTTGGACTATATCTTTTACAGTGAGATTGACAACAGAGTATTTTCCGTCAGAAAATTCTACAAGTCCCTCAGATTCTAAATAACTTAGAGCCTCTCTTATAGGAGTATTACTTATTTTTAGTTCATCACTTAATTTAGAAATCTTTAAACTTTCACCAAGTCTATATTGTCTTTTCAGTATTCTATCTTTTATTAAATTATAAGTTTGTTCTTTTAGATTGATCTTTTTAATTTCCAAATCGTACCTCCTCAATTAATTATAAACCAAGTGTTAAATTAAGAGTAGTTTTAAAAATCAAAGTCTTGTAATAATTGTCAAGAAATGGTTAAGTTTAAATTAAATAATTCAATTAAAGTTTACTTAAATTGCAACTTTAGTATAATAGAATTTAAGGAGGGAATATGAACGACAGATACGATGACGGAGAAAACAAAAATAGAAATAATTTCTTTTTAAATTCTGATGAACTAAGTAAAATTGCAAAGACACTAAAGAATAGCTTTGGAAATTCCGTAAGAGAAATTATGGATATGATAAACAATGCGGAGGTCCCTCAAAGAGCGATAGTTCCGGCAAAGAATAAGAGAATAGTAGAGCAGAATCCAAGAGAGATAAAAAATTCAGCTAGTATGGTTAAACTATTAAATGTAGCTACGTTTTTTTCTATTGCCACGGGAGTTATAGTAATATTTCAGGCGTTGATTGACTTTTTAGATATAACAACAATATTTGTAGGACTTATGTTCTTAGTTGCAGGATTCTTTACAAGAAGAGAAATGAGAAAGCAAAAACTTATTTCCAAAGTAATGCAAAGATACAATAAATATCTAAGAGGTTTTGGAAGCGGGGCAATTTGCAATATAAGAGAACTTGCACTACTTGCAAATGTAGATGAAGAAACAGTTTTGAACGACATATCGTACTACATTCAAAAAGATTACTTTAAAGAAGCAAGGATTGTCGACGGGGCAGTTATGCTTGACAACAAGACCTATGAAGAATACAGAAGAATACCTATAAGAAGTGTAAAGCAAGAAGAAAAAATAGAAGAACCTAAGGCAATAGAGCGAAACTATCTTGGAGAGATGTTGAATTACCATGAATCTCTTGAAGAGCCGATGAAGTCTGAAGTTAAAGAACTATTGCTCTTAGTTGAAAAGATATATTCAAACGCAAAGGCCAAGCCTCAAGATTTGGAGCAATTTGAAAGGTTCAGGGAGTACTATCTACCATCAGTATTAAAATTGTTAGGAGAGTATGAACTAATTCAAAAATCAGGGTTGGATTCGCCAAAGATTTTAGAATTAAAAGAAGATATTAAAAGCTCCATAAAGATAATAAATGAAGCATTTAGAAATCTGCTTGAAGATATGTACGAAGGGGCTGTAATAGATATAAAGACAGACATTTCAGTTTTAAAGAGCATGTTGCACCAAGAGGGATTACTAGATAGATTATAGGAGGATATATGGATTTTGAATTGACGCTCGAACCGAATGAGCCGAAGAGAGAACAAGAAACACAAGTTATAGTTGAAAAGACAGAAGAAGTAGATATAAAGCTGACAGAAGAAGAGAGAAAAAAAGTAGAAGAATTTGCCAAAAAGATAGACATCACAAATTCAAACCAAGTCCTAAGCTATGGAAGCGGAGCGCAAAATAAAATAGCCGGTTTTTCAGAAAAAACTTTGGAGTCAGTGTACACAAAGGATTTAGAAGAAGTTGGAACACTTTTATCAAATGTAGTAAATCAGTTAAAGAGTTTTGAAATAGACGAAGAAGATAAGGGATTCTTCAAAATTTTCAAAAAAGGAGCCAACAAAGTCACAGCATTTAAGACCAAGTTCACAGATGTAGAACACAATGTAAACGATGTAAAAAAAGCACTTGAAGGACATCAAATAACTTTGATGAGAGACATTGCAAACCTAGATGAGATGTATAAATTAAATGCAGATTACTACAAAGAACTTTCCATGTATATAATTGCAGGAAAGAAAAAATTAGAAGAAGCTAAAAATGTAGAATTAAAAGCATTAGAGAGCAAGGCAAACACATCAAATTCTCCGGTAGATGCCCAACTAGTAAGAGACCATATAAACATGATAAACAGGTTTGAAAAGAAACTTCACGACCTTGAACTCACAAAGATGGTAAGCCTTCAAATGGCACCGCAAATTAGAATGATACAATCTTCAAACACAGTCATGCTTGAGAAATTGCAATCCACAATAGTGAATACAATACCACTTTGGAAGAATCAGATGGTTCTTGCGCTTTCAGCAGGACACTCATTGGATGCGGCGAGAGCTCAAAAAGAAGTTACAGACTACACCAATCAGTTGCTTAGAAAAAATGCCGAAAATATTAAAATGGCGACAGTTGAGACACAAAGAGCAACAGAGAGAGGAATTGTGGACATAGATACAATTAAGTACACAAATGAAAAGCTAATAGAAGCCTTAAATGATGTCAAAGCAATACAAGCAGAGGGAAGACAGCGAAGAGCAGAGGCAGAAAAAGCTCTTGCAGAAATTGAGGGAAACCTTAAAAAGACACTTATGGAAGGCAGTAAGATAAATTAATTAAAAATACAAATTTAGAAAATATCTATTGGGATTGCTCCGATAGATATTTTTAATGGTGAGAAAGATTAAAAATACGTCTTAATTTTTTAATACAAATTTGATTTAAAGAGCTGAAAATAATCAAAAATACCACCGTATTTTAAACGATGGTATAATCAAAATGTAAACAAAAAAACAAATTAAAATTAAATTTAAACAATAATTATATTAAAATTTTAATGAGTAAAATAAAAATTTTTAATTTGCGAATATACTACCTGATCCGTAGATGTACAATCCGTCAGGTAATCTACCAGGATTTCTAACTGTAAGATAATAATCACTACCTGCACGAAGACCATCTAAATATCCTATTTTTTTTGTAGCTATATTCATAGTTATTGTTTGTTGACCACCAAATAACCCTCGAGGAGAAAAATCTAAGGCATAAGGATAGTCGTTAAAACCGTTCATGACTGTAGAATTGGAATCACCAATATAGGCATCATGTATTACTGCTTGTATACTAGATGTTGGAACATATATATAGCCAACATCTAAAGAATATCGGATTTTAAAAGAAAAATTACGCAGTGATGAATTTGAGTAAGTTGCACTAGTTAGTGAGCTAGGCTCATTTGTTTTATCAAGCCAAACAAAGTATTCTCCAGTATTCTCATTAAAGTAAGCTACTTCACCTAAATGTTCTAATTCATCTAATGTAACGGGAACATCTTTCGCACCAATAGTTTCATTTTCTTTTGCAAAGCTATAGTTAGAAGTCACTATAACTAAACTAAGCACTAATAAACCTAAATAAAATACTTTTTTCATAGATACCTCCTAAGTTAATTTATTTTATGTGTTTACATTTGATTTTCAAGGTTATATAATGCTTTTGTAACTAACTAAATAATAACATGATTTTAAAAATTTGTATACACTTTTGTTTAAGGAGGAAAATTATGAAAGATAAAAAGATAAAGGCTTTGCTTGGAATTTTATTGGTTTCTACACTAGGACTTGTATTAGTCGGATTTACATTAATGGGCGATAAATATAGAACCAATACTATTGATATTGAGAGGAACTTAAAAGCTATAGGGGTAAATGAAATCAGCAGAAATGAAGGAGAAATTTATTTTTCAGAAAATCAATTATTAAATGTATTTAATTCTTTAGAAGAGGTAGAAGAGAAATTAGACTATAAATTTTTACATTCTTATATAACAGAAGGTGCTAAAGTTGCATATTCAAATAGACACATGACACGAATTGATGTTTTTCATCCTTCAAAAGAACTTACAGATGATAATATTCTAGAGCAGATAGGTAGAAGACCAGTGACATACTATACTATGCAATTTTTAAGAGAAGGAAGTGCAAATTTTGAGCACACTTATGGTGGATACTATACTGATGAGGGAACTGTAAGCATAAAGGGAGTTTCAGCACATATTTTAGGACCGACAGCAGAAGTTAAAGGCGGATATACATTAGATTTTCAATATAATGATGTTATTTATATAGTAGACCGTATACCATCTAAAGAAGAAGCAATTAAAATTTTTGAATCGTTTTTGTCAGAAATTTAAGTATTTAAATAGATTACTATAGATTGAAAAGAAATTTACAGAAAAAGACAATGGAATAGTCTCGGAAAGTGGTTTTAGTTTAGATAAAACGGGTGAATATGATTTAATTAGACTCGACCATGAGAATAGTTGCGTTGAGTATTCGAATTTCAAATAGAGTTTATAATAATTTTTAAAAGCTTAAAAATAAATATCAGTATTAAAGTCTATTGTATTAGAAATGTAGGGGAAGGTGAAAATTGATTTTATAAATATTAGTACTATATTATTTTTAACTATATTTTATTTAAACAAAATGATAAGCTCTCTATTTTCTTAAAAATTCTTTTTTATATAATCAAATACGATTAAAAGTAAAGAGATAATATAAGATAAGATTAAATAAAGAACTAATTTATTTGAGAGGTAAATATTGATTAAAATAATTGGAATTATTAAAAGTAATATATAAGGCTTATATTTTTCCTCTTTAGTATATTTACTGTTTATAAATATACTAAATAAAGAGTATAGAACAACAATTCCAATTATAGCCTTTAATCTATTTTGCCATATTAAAAGATATATTAAAGATATTATAAATAAATTTACAACAAAAGTAACTCTTCTCATATTAATTAATAGCATCTCCATACCAATATGAAGTTTCAGTACGTATATAGTCTCTATAAGCACTATCTCTATAAAAATCTATTATATCGCGACCTTGATATCTATTAGTAGAATAATCATGTCTATAACTTCTTTTTCGAACATACCATAAATCACCCAAACCTTCGTTAACAACTGCGGCGGCTATTCCGGCAGCTAAAGAATATGTTATACCACCACCAAGGACAACAACGATGATAGTAACCGCAGAAGACAGAGTAATACCTCTAGGAAAAGATGTATGTCCTCTTGTAATAGTTGGAGAATTCCATTCACTCCAAGAATAAGGTTTTATTAATAAGTCTTCAAAAGTATCATCATTAGGAATGATATTATGTGAAGAACTATCAAATTGCATTTCTTCAATGATATTTCCGTCCGTATCTTTTAAAATATATTTTGACGTACTTCCGTTAAGATATGTTTCAGCAACATAAGTATCTCCATTTTTCTCTTTTAAAATTATTTTTTCATAATTATCATTTTGTTCAACTATGTAAAAATCTGCACGGTCGGAACTAAACGAAAATGTGCTAACATCAACATTATTTAATAAAATAATAACAACTAATAACACTGAAATGATTTTTTTAATACGTTTTCTCCATTTTCACAATAAACAAATAATAAAATAATATGTTGCTACAAGCAAATGATATCACAAACTTAAAAAGAAAACAAACACTATAAAGATTCTCAAATATCCCCTATTGACATAATATACAAAATTAGATGTATTATTGTAGAAAGTTTTAAAATATTTAAATTAAAAATATTATTGAAAAAGCATGGTTATCAATTTATTGTAAACTATTTACTTCTGTTATATGATATAAAGTCAGGGGGTGTATGATGTTAACAGATACTATAGCTGCTATTTCAACTGCTACGGGGCAAGCCGGAATAGGTATTGTCAGAATGAGCGGGGATGAATCGATTAGAATAGCAGATAAATTTTTTAGACCAATTTCTAAAAAGACAATTGAAGACAGCAAGAACAGAACTATGATGTACGGACATATCTACGACAGTGAAAAGCTTGTAGATGAAGTTTTAGTATGTAAAATGCAGGGCCCTCATAGCTACACTCGTGAAGATATTGTTGAAATATACTGTCACGGTGGGATAGTTTCTGTGAGAAAAATTTTAAATTTATTGTTATCTGCCGGAGCAAGGCTTGCCGATAGAGGGGAGTTCACTAAGAGAGCTTTCTTAAACGGAAGACTGGACTTATCTCAAGCAGAGGCTGTAATAGATGTTATAAATTCTAAGAGTGAAATTTCATACGATATGAGTATTAAGCAACTTGAGGGGAACTTGAGCGGCGCAATAAGATCGATGAAGGAAAAGATAATGAGAATGACGGCTCTTATAGTTGCAAATATTGATTTTCCGGAAGATGAAATAGATATGGCAAATTATAGAAGACTTGAAGAAGAGGCAATCGATGTGATAGGGGATATAGATGGATTGCTAGCCAATTCAAACAGAGGACGTCTTATAAGAGACGGCATAAATACCGTAATCTTAGGTAAGCCAAATGTTGGAAAGTCATCTTTGCTAAATGCCATGTTAAAGGACGAAAGGGCGATAGTTACTGACATTCCTGGAACCACAAGGGATACAATCACAGACTATGTAAATTTAGAGGGAGTGCTTTTAAAGATAACTGATACTGCGGGCATTCGTGAAACTGATGATGCGGTTGAAAAGATAGGTGTTGATCGTGCAAAGCAGAGCATTGAAGAAAGTGATTTGATAATTACAATTTTTGATTTATCAAGAGAGCTGGAAAGTGATGATTATGAAATACTGAAGTTAGTTGACGATAAAAAGCACATAATTTTATTGAATAAAATAGACTTGGATAGAAAAGTTTCTGATAAAGAGCTTAGAGAGTTTTTAGGAGACAGGGAAGCGATAGAGATATCCGTTGAAAGAGACGGAGCTAAGGTGCTTGAGGACAAGGTTGTTGAGATGTTCTTTGATGGAGAGATAAAGGAAACATCTGATATATATGTAAACAACGTAAGGCATATAGAGTCTTTAAAGGCGGCCAAGAAGTCTATGGAAGATGCTCTAACGGGAGTAAAAAACGAAGTGTTTATGGATTTAATAGAGGTGGATTTGGAAGATGCAATTTCAAGTCTATCCAATATTACAGGAGAAACTACTACAGAAGACGTGCTTGATGTGGTATTTAGTGAATTCTGTATTGGAAAGTAGGTATTATGGAAAAAGTTAAAAGATATGAAGCCGGAAGCTATGATGTAGTGGTCATAGGCGGAGGGCATGCCGGCTGTGAGGCGGCTCTTGCTTCAGCTAGAATCGGCAAGGATACGTTGATGTTGGTATTAAATTTAGATTCCATTGCAGCTATGAGTTGTAATCCGAATGTCGGAGGAACCGGCAAGGGACATTTAGTAAGAGAAGTTGACGCCTTGGGCGGTCAAATGGCAAAAGTAATAGACGCAACTTATATTCAGTCGAGGATGTTAAACACATCAAAGGGACCGGCAGTACACTCTCTAAGGGCACAAGCGGACAAGAGAGCGTACCATGATGAGATGAAGAGAGTCATCGAAAATCAAGACAACTTGAGCCTTAAAGAAAATGAAGCTGTGGAACTTTTAATTGAAGACAAAAAAGTTACCGGGGTTGTAACTCACACCGGAGCAATATACAGAGCAAAGGCAATTGTTGTTGCAACGGGAACTTATCTTCACGGCAGAATTCATATTGGAGAGTTAAACTACGCCTCAGGTCCGCAAGGCTTTAAACCGGCAAATGAACTTACTTCTTCACTAGAGGCAAATGGACTTGAAATAATAAGATTGAAAACCGGAACACCGGCAAGGGTTAACAGAAGAAGTATAGATTTTTCCAATATGCAAGTTCAAAAGGGAGATTCTAAGGTTGTTCCTTTTTCTTTTGAAAATTTTGGAAAAGATTTTAGCAAAAAGCAAGAAGATTGCTATTTGACTTATACTACAGAGAGATGTCATGAGATAATCAGAGAGAACATCGGGCGTTCAGCACTATCTCTTGGGAATATAGAGGGTGTTGGGCCTAGATATTGTCCTTCTATTGAAGATAAGGTTACAAGATTTTCAGATAAGCCTTCGCACCAGGTGTTCATAGAGCCGGAAGGGCTTACGACTGATGAAATGTATATTCAAGGGGTTTCATCGTCTCTACCTGAAGATGTTCAAAATGAATTCTACAAGGAGATTATAGGTCTTGAAAACTGTGAGATTATGAGACCGGCTTATGCGATAGAGTATGATGCAATAAATGCAATGGCATTAAAGAGATCTCTTGAACACATGGAGATAGAGGGGCTTTTCTTTGCGGGACAGATAAACGGCTCGTCAGGATATGAAGAGGCGGCGGCACAAGGAATAGTTGCCGGAATAAATGCAGCTTTAAAGGTTGCCGGAAAAGACGCAATGGTATTGGATAGGTCGGAAGCATATATTGGAGTATTAATTGACGATATTGTAACTAAGGGAACGAGAGAGCCTTATAGAATGATGACTGCAAGAGCGGAATACAGATTGACTCTTAGACAAGATAATGCGGATTTAAGACTTACACCAAGGGGATATGAAGTAGGACTTATAAAAGAAGATAGATACCAAAGATTTTTATCACGTAAAGAGGCAATAGAAAAAGAGCTTGAAAGAATTGAGAGCATAAAGATAAATCCAAACGAGGAAAACAATAGAAAAGTTCAAGAGCTTAGTTCTACACCACTTGTAAATACGGTTACTTTGAAAGAACTGTTGAGAAGACCTGAGTTGAATTATGAAAAATTAAAAGTGTTTGATTCAGATAGACCTGAGTTGACAGATGATGTAACTGAACAAGTTGAAATAGAAACTAAATATGAAGGATATATCACTAAGCAACAACAACAGATAAATCAGTTCAAAAAGTTGGAAAGTAAAAAGTTGGAGCAAGACTTTGACTATACAAAGGTAAACGGGTTAAGACTTGAGGCAGTTGAAAAACTTAGCAGAATCAAGCCTGAGTCCATAGGTCAAGCTTCAAGAATAACGGGTGTTTCACCGGCAGATATAAATGTGTTGTTGATTCATTTGGAACTTAGGAGAAGAGATGCTGAAAGACAGACTAATTGATTTCAATCTGGAAACTTCAAAAGTAGAGCAGCTTGAAAAGTACAAAGAAATGCTATTGGAAAAAAATAAGGTAATGAATTTGACTGCCATAACTGATTCTGATGAAGTTGATGTTAAACACTTTCTGGACTCGCTATCAATAGCAAAGACGGAGTATTTAAAAGCAGGGAAGACCTTATTAGACGTGGGAACCGGAGCGGGGTTTCCCGGACTTCCACTCAAAATTTATAATCCGGAAATTGAAGTGACGCTACTTGACTCTCTAAACAAGAGAATTGTTTTTTTAAGAGAAGTAATAGGAGAACTTGGATTAGAGGGCATAGAGGCAATCCATGGAAGGGCGGAAGAAGCCGCAAGGGGAGAGCTCAGAGAATCATTTGACATAGTTACATCAAGAGCCGTGGCAAATATGAGGACACTACTCGAATATGATTTGCCTTTTGTAAAAGTTGGAGGACATTTGATTTGCATGAAAGGCCCTGAACACAAAGAAGAATTGAAAGAGTCTAAGAATGCACTTTCAATTTTAGGCGGAAAACTGAAGGAGATTATCGAAGTTAAATTGCCGAAAGATATAACTCACTACCTAGTAGTTATAGAAAAGGTGAACTCAACAAAAGATAAGTATCCAAGAGCCGGAGGCAAACCAAAATCACAGCCACTATAAGCACTGAGATATCAGTGCTTTTTGTATGCAGAAAACTTTAAAACGTGAGAGCTGTAAAAAGGAAAATAAAAATGCTCCACGTGGAGCATTTTGCCACCAAAGCATTGCAAACACTGGACTTCATTTTTAAAAAAGCAAAAAAATGACTCGAAAAATAAATAGAGCATGAGGAGAATAAAAACAAAATAGAAATTAAAAATAATTTTGATAAGAGGTGATAAAAAAATAAATGAGAGAAATTAAAAAATATAAGTTGAATTTAAAAATGCTCCACGTGGCGCATTTTGCCTCTAAAGCATTGCAAACACGGGGTTTGAATTTTAAAAACAGCAAAAATTGAACTAAAAAATAAATTCTAAATAATATTTATTGGTGTGAATTGCTTGAAAAGTTTTTAAAGCAATATATAATTAATTATAGGAAATAAATTTTGTTGCAAAGATGACAAAAATTTTCTAATAAATAATTGTAATAGATGGAAATTATGGAGGGAAAATGGCTAAGGTCATAAGTGTTTTTAATCAAAAAGGTGGAGTTGGAAAGACTACCACAGTTATAAATCTCTCAGCTGCAATAGCGAGAAAAAAGAAAAAGGTATTAGTTATAGATATTGACCCACAAGCTAATGCAACCTCAGGTCTGGGACTTGGAGGAAGTGAAGGGAAAAACATATATGATCTTCTTGATTCGGGAGAGGTTGAAATACTGCACTCTTCAACGAAAGGATTGGATTTAATAGCATCAAGCCCTGATTTAGCCGGAATTGAGCTTGAAATATCTAAAAGAGATAACTGGCAATATATTTTAAAAGTAACTCTTGAAGATATAAAGGGAGATTATGATTATATTTTTATAGATTCTCCTCCGTCATTGGGAGTTCTTTCAATGCTTTCTCTTGTAGCTTCCGATTCTATATTTATTCCGGTTCAAAGTGAATACTATGCTCTTGAAGGAGTTGGACAACTAATGAATACAATTTCTATGGTAAAGGAGAATTTTAACCCTGATTTGACCATAGAAGGTGTAGTTATGTGTATGTATGACAGTAGGACTAAGCTTTCTACACAGGTTAAAGATGAAGTCAAAAAATATTTCAAAGAAAAAGTATATAACACAACAATTCCAAGAAATATAAGGTTGGCTGAAGCACCAAGTTTTGGAGCGCATATTTTCGACTATGATAATATTTCAAAAGGTGCTTGGTCGTATAGAAAGTTAGCCAAAGAGTTTTTGAACAATCAGGAGTAGTATAGATGAAAAAAGGTGGATTAGGTAGAGGATTAAATAATTTTCTAAAAGATACTGATGAAGTAGCGAAGATTTTAAATGAAGAAAGTAAAACCGGGGTTACTAAAATTCAAATTAGTAAAATAAAGCCCAATGAAAAACAGGCGAGAAAGTTGTTTAATGAAGAAAAATTAAAAGAGCTTGCTGAATCTATAGAGGAATTTGGTATAATTCAACCGTTGATATTAAAAGAAAATGGCGAAAAATACCAAATAATTGCCGGGGAGCGTAGATATAGAGCAGCTAAACTTGCAGGGCTGGAAGAAGTTCCGGCAATCATTAAAAATATAACGGAAGAAGAAGCTGATAAAATTTCTTTGATTGAAAATGTGCAAAGAGTTGACTTAAACCCAATCGAAGAAGCTTTGGGATATAAATCGGTAATGAAAGAGTACAATATAACTCAAGAAGAGCTTTCAGATGCGATAGGAAAGAGTAGACAGTACATAGGAAACACTGTCAGACTATTAAAGCTTGAACCAAGAGTAGTTGAGTTTTTACAAAAGGGTTTGTTGTCGCCGTCTCACGGAAAACTTTTGTTGACTATAAAAGACCCTAAGCAACAATACAGAGAAGCAAAGAGAATAGTTAAACTTGGAAATACGGTAAAAGAGACAACTCTATTGTTCTCAAGACCTCCTGAAAAGACAAAGAATATCTTTTTAGATGATGCACGAAGAAGCTTAGAAGATGCACTTGGAACAAAAGTTGAATTTAAAGGTAAGGGAAAAAACAAGAAGATTGTAATAGAGTACTATTCAGAAGAAGATCTTGAGAGGATTTGTGAGAAGATACTCGGAAGTGAGGAAGAATGAGATATTTAAATATGTATCTTGTAAATGCATTTACAGATAGAACCTTTGATGGCAACCCGACGGGAGTTGTAGTTGGCTCAAAGAATTTAAATGATGAAGAAATGCAGAAAATAGCAAGAGATTTGAGAATGTCTGAAACTGTCTTTATAGATAGACTTGATGTGGGAGTGTACAAAACCAGATTCTTTACACCTCACGAGGAAATATCATTGTGTGGGCACGCCACTATTGCCACTTTTTACGCACTGTGCAAGCACAACTACATATTGCCGATAGAAGACGGAATAAAAAAAGTTGTGCAACACACCAAATCAGGCAAAGTTTATGTGGATTTAGAATATAGGAATGAAGAAATTCAAAATGTGTATATCTTATTGGATGGAGTTATCAACAAGAGGATAAGTTCTGACGAAGAAATAATTAATGCACTGGGGACAACCAAAGACAAGCTTGGAATTGGGGATAAGTTTTATGCTCCGGCAAAGGTGAAGACCGGGTTACAAGATATAGTTGTACCGGTAAAAGATATTGAAACTCTATATTCAATAGAGCCTAAATTTGAAGAGATTTTAAAAATATCTGAAAGAGATGAAGCAATTAGCGTTGAAGTGTTTACAGTGGTGGACGGCAATCAAATCGTGCAGAGAACATTTTCATCGAGCATAGGAATAGATGAAGAAGCCGGTTCAGCGACATCTACAGGAGCAACACTCTTGTATCTAAATAAAAACACAGATTTAAACTTTACGAATATAAAGTCAACTCAAGGAGCCTGCTTGGGAAGAGAGTCAAAACTTTCAGCCGAGATGATAGGAGAAGACAGAGTTAGAGTTGGCGGAAAAGCATTTGTATTTATGGAAGGTGTCCTTCATATATAGAAAGGGAAGTAATGTCGAGAAGAGAGAGGAAAAAAAATAACAATAAAAAGATGAATCAAGTGTTGATATCTACATTCTTTTTAATATTGCTCTTAATATCATACAATGTGTTGGCGGAGAGAAATAAGGTCATACACTTAGAACTTGGAAATACATCTTATGTAGAACTTTTGAAATATGAAAATTCAAGCATGAAGACCATAACCGACAGAGTTGTAATCAGAGATATACTGCTAATGATAAATGATTTAGGAGCTAAAGAAGTTGAGATGACAACAAGTCCGGTGAGCGAGAAGTTTATCAATATATATGACAAAAGTTATAAAAAGACAATGGTTATAAAGTCGGGAAAATATATAAAAATTGAAAATAAATGGTATCTTTTAGATGATAGGAGCGCAAACAGCTTTGAAAAGATATTCAATAAATATAACTAAAGCAGACAGAAATGTCTGCTTTTTTGTTAAAGTATGTTTAAAAATAAAAAAGATGGGTAGAGGTATCGTAGATAGCGTTAGCATATAATTCATGAATTGATTGTCATTTTCGCGAAATGATGTAAGATTGGTATTATTAGTCATGAAATGTACATTTATGAAGGAGGATAAAAATGAAAAAGAAATTTAGTTTTTTATTAGCGATGACTTTTTTAATCCAATGTATGAGTTTTGTATATGCGAATGATATTTTTGCTGAAGAGGTAGAAACGAATAGTACAAATTATTTTTCGAGTAAAATTTTACCAATAAAATTAAATGAACAAGGGGATTTGACACATTATGTAGAAAATTTAACGATAGATGGTAAAAACTATACATTTGTGCATAGGGAAGAAAATGGTTATAGAATAATAGAGATGAGTGGGGCAGAAGAGGGTATATTTAAATCAAAAATAGAAGATGATACAAGTATTAAGCCGATGTCATACAGAGCAGCAAATGATGATTGGCAATATTTTCAATATTGGAAACAAGCAAGTTGGATAAAAGGTACTGCAGTTGCAGGTATAGCAGCAAAAATAGCTTCTGTTGTAGGTGGACCGGTAAGAGTATTTATTGATATAGCTTCTACATTATATGGAGTATATCATTCTGTTGATATAGATTATTCAGGTAGATATCGCCTTGAAGGTGGCCATGTAAGAGGTGAATACACAGCTAAGATATATGGTGGTAGTGATTATATAGGTACTACAAACTGGAGCGGATATAGATAATGAAAAATTTATTGATTCAAACACCATTGAATAGCTTTATTTTGCTATATAGTTTCATTATTTTGAGTGCAGCTGTTAAGTCGTATAGGGAAAATCAAAATAAATACGTTTTTGTAAATCTGTTTTTAGCGGTGGGGATTAAATATATATTCATGATTTTAGCATTGATGAGGATGTCGCTACCTATAGATTTTAAACCTATTACATTCACTTACATTTTGGGACAAATAAGTTTTTTAAAAGCTATTATGGCAGTGGATTTAATATGTTTTATAGGCGGAGTATTCGCTTATAAGAAGAAGAATTACAAAATATTACTTACTTTGGTGATTGTTGCAGTACTATTCCAATATTTGGGATTAGTGTTATAGACAAAAAGGGCAGACATTATAGAAATGTCTGCTTTTTCGTGTATAAATCTAATGTTTATTTTGCAAAGAAACTTTTTATAAAATCTATAATTTGAGCGAATATTCCCTTAGATTTTTCGAGAGCCTGCTGTCCTTTTTCAGAACTCAAATAATCGCTTGCTTTATTAGCTAAATCCTTGGCAACTTTTGAGTACTTACTCGCTTCTTTAGCCACTTTATCCCAATCCACATTAGAATTTTTCATCTTAGTAAATAAATTTACAAGAGAATCAACTTGGTTGTCATTGATGTTGATATTGTACTCTTGGGAGACGCTGTTTATAATTGTACGCACTTGCTCCTCATTTTCAGGCATATTTTTGCTCATTTGAATTTTTATAGCATTGATTAAATCGTCAGTTTTTTTCTCACCAACTTCTTGTTGTAGATTTTGAGTAACTACCATCTCTTGATTGGCAACTTTTTTTAAATTCTCATCAAGCTTGACACCGCTTGATTGTTCGTAGGCTTTTAAAATGCCTGTCAGAGCTGCCGTTCCGGTTACAGAAACCGGTGCGGTAATCTTGACTTCTGCATCAGTTACACCGGCTGTTGTCAAGGCATTTCTGTAAGTTGATTCAGTTATGAAATTTATATTGTCAGAAACTTCGATCTTTAGACCACTGCCGGGTTTTGTGTAAGTTATCATGGAACTTGAAATAGATTTATTACCTATTTTAGATTTTGGAATACTGTCTCCAAGATATTTATACTCTTCAGCATTGGTAACCTCGATAATTTCAGCCGCTTGAGGAGCGTCCAATTCATCTAAAATAGCCTTTCGTTGGTTTCGGTCCAAATTGGCACCAATACTTACAATACTGTCTCCAACTGTCACATCTGCAAACACCAAATTAGGGACTAAACTAAGTCCGATAAGCGCAACGGCTCCAGTGTAATTTATTTTAGATTTAAAATTTTGTATCTTCATATTTTCACATCCTTTAACAAACAAAATTTTATCAAAGGAATTTGAATTTTTGGTGAAATAAAGAAAAAATTAGAAAATTCTTAACTAAATTAATCAACATGTGTAAAAACTTTAAAAAAGTTATCCAATGTGGACAAAATTAAGCATAAAGACAGTTTTCGCATGTGGATAATACAAAAATATTAATAAAGCTAACAAAATCTGAGCGGATTTTAGAAAAATAATCCACAAATTAACCGAACTTATTAAAAATTGTGGACTATTTAAAAATAAAGCTCAAAAATATAAGAATTGTCTATTAAAATATTAAAATATGAATTATAAACAAGCGCCTTTAAATGTATAAATTTTATATTCTAAAAACGGAATATAAATTCAATTCAGTGTGATACAAGCTAATAGAGGGAGGTTTTTATGAATAAGAAAGATTTGACAAAGTTCAAAACTCCACACACCTATGCAATCATATTTTGTGTTGTACTCTTCTCTTGGCTGATAACTTTTTTAGTGCCTGCGGGAAAATTTACCACTCATGAAGTGGAGTATTTGGATTCGAGTGGGGAAACTAAGACAAAGACAGTTTTGATGGCGGAAACTTTCAGATATAGCTATAATTTGAATAATAATTTTTTATCAGAAGAATTGCCGAAACTGTCAAATGATACGGCTAAGCTGGAAGAGTTTGAGGTTGATAAGGAGGCTTTTACAGCTCTTGTTGCAGACCTTAAAGATGTTGACCGAGCAAAGCTTGATGAAGTTGGACTCAGTGATGATGAGTTGTACTCAATGTATGGTGAGGCAATGTATGATACAAGCACAAAACTTCACAAGACAGCTAAGCTTTGGGGAACTGATGACTTTGGCGGCTTTGGATTTTTAAATTATCTATTTGAAGGTCTTGTGAGCGGGGATAAATACGGTTCAGCAGTCGGGATAGTTGCACTGATCTTAGTTGTAGGCGGAGCATTTGGGATAATTATGAATACAGGTGCAATTGACGCCGGTATATATGCGTTTATATCTAAGGCAAAGGGAATGGAGAGATTGGCTATACCGCTATTTTTCTTTTTATTTTCACTTGGCGGAGCGACATTTGGCATGGCAGAAGAGGTAATTCCGTTTTCTATGATAATGGTACCTTTTGTAATTGCTCTTGGATATGACTCAATTGTTGCAGTAACAGTGACTTATGTGGCATCTCAAGTTGGAAATGCGGTTTCATGGATGAGTCCGTTCAGCGTGGCGGTGGCTCAAGGGATAGCCGGCATACCTGTGCTTTCAGGTGCAAAATTCAGACTTATAATGTGGTTTGTAGTTACAGCTCTTTCTGCAGCATATTTGATGAGATATGCTGAAAAAATCAGAAAAAATCCTGAGCTGTCAGTTATGCACGATGCAGATGCTCATTTTAGAAATGTAGTGACCAATGCAACAGAGGAAGAAAAAGAATTTAAACTTGGACACAAATTGATATTACTTGAAATGTTATTGGGGCTTATTTGGATAGTTTGGGGAGTTACTTCAAAGGCGTACTATATACCTGAAATCGCATCTCAATTTTTTGTAATGGGGTTTGTCTCAGGTATTACAGCTATAGTATTTAAGCTAAATAACATGACTATAAACTCCATGGCATCAAGTTTCCAAAGTGGTGCATCAGACCTTGCCGGAACTGCAATAGTAGTTGGTATGGCAAAGGGAATACTTTTGGTGCTTGGCGGTTCAGAGGCGAATGTACCTTCTGCACTCAACACAATTCTATACAGTGCTGGAAATGTTTTAAACGGAGTACCTAAGACAATAGCAGCAATAGGAATGTATGTATTCCAAAGTTTGTTTAATTTAGTAGTTACTTCAAACTCAGGTCAAGCAGCGCTTACTATGCCTATAATGGCGCCGCTTTCTGATATAGTTGGAGTATCAAGACAAATAGCAGTTCTATGTTACCAACTTGGAGCGGGATTTGTAGACGCCTTTACACCGGTTTCAGCCAGCCTTATAGGTGTGCTTGGAGTAGCGGGAATAGATTGGAGCAAGTGGGCTAAATTCCAAATTAAAATGCAAGCTTTCTTCATGATAATGGGATTTGTGATAGTTTCAATTGCAGTTGCAATCAATTTCCAATAGAGTGAAAAATGTTAAAGTTAATAGAGAATAAGACGTATATTCTCTCGAAAAGTTGGGCATTAAAGATGTCTTGATAGTCGGAAATAAAATAGGTGAGCCTTTGCTCTCCTATTTTATTTTATTCGAAAACAAGATACTTTAGTTTGTTTTCATAATATAATTATAATATAATAAAGAAAAGCTAATATGTGGAGGCGGTTATGAAATATACAAATAAGAGCAAGCTGATAGCAGGAGCATTAGTCATAGTAATAGGGGCGAGTTTATGGCTGAACAAAGATTATTTTACAAAAGGGAATGCGTTTCCAAACCTGCCGAGAGTTGAACAGACAGTAACCACGACCGAAGATTACTTAGCAGACTTTGACTATGCCTACGAAGTTTTAAAAGAAACTTATCCATACTTTGAAGTAAATAAAATCAAAAGCGGAGTGGATTGGTTGGCAAACAGAGATAAGTACAGAGCAGAAATTGCAAAGAGCAAAAGTGCTTCAGATTTTTATAATAAAATGAATTTGATTTTAGGAGATTTGCATAATGGGCATACGCAAATGATTGATGAAAAAATAGGGTTTAATATGTATATGCTTATGAAAAGTTATCACATTAAACCCGAAGATAAACTTTATTATTATATTGAGCAGGAAATAGAGCAATTTGAATCGCCAAAGGTAAGAGCAAGATATCATATAAACAATGACAGCATAAAAAAGGCACTAGAAAATGGAAATAGAAAAGATTTTTTAAATAATATAGTAAGGAATGGAAATATAAGTAATGTCTTAGTAGGAGATATAAAAAATGATATAGGATATATAAAGATAAATGCAATGCAAACTGATATGGGGGTTGAAGAAGATAAGAAGATAATCTTACCATATTTAGAAAAAATCAAGGATTACAAAGCGTTGGTAATTGATTTAAGGGGTAACGGTGGTGGAGATGATAGTTACTATTTGTGGTTTTTATATCCTAATTTAATTGATAAGTCCTACACAACAAAAAGATATAATTTTATAAAATCTGATTTTTTTAAAAATAGAATAGAGAATAGATATGATAAGTTAGATAATAAAATATTAGAGTCTTTTAAATTTCCTTTACAAACAAAAGAATTACTAAAAGATTTTAAGTATTATATGACATATAATTTGAACTTAGAACCGAATGATGATTCAATAAGATTTAAAGGAAAAATTTATCTTTTAGTTGATAGAGGAGTGTACAGTGCAGCTGAAGCAATGGCATCTTTTTCAAAAGAAAGTGGACTTGCCACTTTAATTGGAGAGAGAACAGGTGGAGATGGTATAGGAGAAAATCCAAGGATAGTTGCACTTAATAAAACAGGTTATATGATTAGATATTCTTATAATTTAGGTGTAACAGAAAGCGGCAGTGTAAATGAGTTGGAACAGACCACACCGGATATAGTTTGCGACCCTAGTACGAGCGGGGCGTTGATAGACCAGCCTTGTATAAAAGAGGTTTTAAAGCTTGAGTCTAATTAAATTGAGGAGAAATTAAATGGAAAATAAACTTTTAAACAAAGAAAATATTATAAGAGAAGTAGTGAAAATATTTATGGGTGGAGTTTTAGTTTTAATAGTAAAGCTATCTAGCACCATAATCACCACTCTTGTTATTACTATTGCAAATAAGATTTTATTAAATAAACAAGATGCTTTTAATGGTGCAGAAAGATATTCTAATCTAATAGAAAAACTGACAATCTATTCAAGTTTTGTAAGTGCCATAATAATTATGGTAATTTTGATATACATTTTACTACACTTGTATAGACTATATAGAGAAGTAAAATAGGCCAGTATTAAATGGGAGGAGGACATGAAAAATTTTAAGAAGCATAAAAACAAAGTTGCAATATTAGTTGTAATATTGATAATTTTATGTGTAATAATTCTATTCATAGATAGATATATACCGGTTGGAAATTCATTTCCAAACCTGCCGAGAGTTGAACAGACAGTAACCACGACCGAAGATTATTTAGCAGATTTTGACTATGCCTATGAAGTTTTAAAAGAAACTTATCCATACTTTGAAGTAAATAAAATCAAGAGCGGAGTGGATTGGTTGGCAAACAGAGATAAGTACAGAGCAGAAATTGCAAAGAGCAAGAGTGCTTCGAATTTTTATAGGAGAATGAATTTAATTTTAGGAGATTTGCATAATGGGCATACAAACATTGTGCAAGAACAATATGGAATAGACAATTATATTATATATAAAAGAAATTCACCTAAAGCAAGTTGGAGAGCAGATATAGCAAGACAATATGAGAATCCAAAGGCAAGGGCAAGATATATGATTAATAATGATACTATAGAAAAGTATCTTGCTTTAGAAAATAAAAAAACAGCCGAAGGGAATAGTAAAAATATATCGGTTGGAGATATAAAAGAAGACATTGCTTACATAAAGGTAAGTGTAATGGGACAAGACTATGAAGTGGATGAAGATAAGAAGATAGTTTTACCATATTTGGAAAAAATCAAAGACTATAAAGCATTGGTAATTGATATTAGAGGTAATGGAGGAGGAAATACAAATTATTATGAAAAATTTTTATATCCTTACATAGCAAGCAAGCCTTATAGTGTAAAAGAATATGATTTTATTAAATCGGACAGAAATAAAAAATTAATAAAGCAAATGTATATGAAAAAGTTAAGCGAAGATGATATTAAATCTTTTGGATTTCCGGAAAGAACCAATGAGATTATAAGAGATTTTAATTTTTATACATGGTATGGACAGGAAGTTAAACCAAACAATGACTCAATAAGATTTAAAGGAAAAATTTATCTGTTAGTTAATAGAGGAGTGTACAGTGCAGCTGAAGCAATGGCATCTTTTTCAAAAGAAAGTGGATTTGCAACTTTGATTGGAGAGAGAACCGGTGGGGATGGTATAGGCTTTGACCCTATGCAAGTACTCCTTCCTAACACCGGATACGTAATGAAATATTCTTATGATTTAGGAACTACAGAAAGTGGCAGTGTAAATGAGTTGGAACAGACCACACCGGATATAGTTTGCAATCCTGATACAAGTGGTGAGTTGATAGACCAGCCTTGCATACAAGAGGTTTTGAGACTGGAAGAGTAGAGCGATGGGAAAGATCCGCCGGACAGTTCTGATTTATTTAATGAATGAAATTTTATTTGAATGTAGGGGCGGCACGTATATGCAAGACAGAAAATGAAATAAAAATAGAACAGACAAAGAGAAATAGTAAGCAAAAAACAACATAGGCCCGCCCGCAAATGACAAAAATAAATAGATGGTAGGGAGTTAGTCTTAATAAACTGATTTGTCCAAGATGTTGATATTTTATTTTATAATTTATTATTTAGAAGGAGGGCTAAGGGAGTTGCAATGCTCCCTCACGCCCTCCCTACCCTTTAATTGTGTTCTGTATTTTATTTTATTTGTCCCATAATTACAAAAAAAATCGGACCTAAGCCCGATTCATAAAATCAAATTAAATTTTAGTAAGTTTCTTTGAAAACTTCAAAATGTGCACGTGGGTGAGCACAAGCCGGACAAACTTCAGGAGCTTCCATTCCTTCGTGAATATATCCGCAGTTGTTACATTTCCATAGAACTACCTCATCTTTTTTGAATACTCTGTCATTCTTGATATTTTCAAGAAGTTTTCTATATCTCTTCTCGTGAGCCTCTTCAACTTCTGCAACTTCTCTAAATACTTTTGCAATCTCAGGGAAGCCTTCCTTTTCTGCAATATCTGCAAATTCAGGATACATTTCGCTGGCTTCTTCATGTTCGCCGTCAATTGCGCCTTGCAAGTTTTCCTCAGTTGTTGAGAAAACCACCGGGAAACTTCCTGTAACTTCAATAGTTTCTCCGGAGTCAAAACTATTCTTTAAAAATTTATAAAATCTCTTAGCATGCTCTTTTTCATTTCTCGCCGTTTCTTCAAATATGTTTTGGATTTGTACATAACCATCCTTTTTTGCTTGTGATGCTGCATAAGTATAGCGCATATTTGCTTGAGATTCTCCTGCGAAAGAAGCCATCAAATTTACTGCTGTTTGTGTACCTTTTAAACTCTTCATAATTTCCTCCTACTATTAAAATAACTTTATCTACTTTTTAATTATTACCCTTATTCAGCGAAATAAACACAATAAGCTAACGATTTTCCTAAATATAATTGTAAAATTTACCAAGACCGATAATAAATGAAATACCCACTAAAAAAGCCAAAACTTCAGAAACAATAGTCGCAGCCCAAATACCACTAAGGCCATAGAAAATAGGCAGCACAAGCACTGCAACTATTTGGAATACAAATGTCCTCATAAACGAAATAATTGCCGACACAAACCCATTGTTAAGCGCAGTGAAAAAAGAAGATGAAAAAGTGTTAAATCCAACAATTAAAAAAGAAACAGAAAAAATTCTAAAAGCCTTAGATGTCATATTAAAAAGCTCCAAATCATAACCTACAAAAACTCTGCTTATAATATCCGTTCCAACTTGAGCCGCTAAAAATAAAACAATACCCGATAAAAATAACAACACCAAGCTCTTCTTCAACATATTCTTCAATTCCAAATGATTTTTTGCACCGTAATTATATCCAATAATAGGAGCAGTTCCGATATCATACCCCAAATAAATTGAAATAAATATAAATTGAACATACATAATTGCCCCATACGCAGCCACACCATTCTCTCCGGCAAACTTTAAAAGTTGTAAATTATATACTATACTTATCACTGATGTCGATATACTTGTCATCACCTCCGACATTCCATTAGAACAAGATTTTAATATGACGTGCCACTTGATATCAGTCTTTGTCAACTTTAAAATACTTTCCTTAGAAACTATAAAATATACTAGAGGTATAACTGTACCGGCAGTTTGACTTATACCCGTTGCAAGAGCCGCTCCAAATACCCCCCAGTTAAATCCGACAATAAAAAGAGCATCTAAAACCATATTGGCCATACCCGCTAAGACGGTAACCCTTAAGCCAAGCTTGGGATTCTCGGCAGTTACCAAAAAAGTTTGGAAGATATTTTGTAACATATACGAAACATTAAATATCAACAATACTTTTCCATATATCAAGCAATCCGACATCATATCTCTATTTGCTCCAAGAATTATGCAGATGTCCTCTAAGAACAAAATGCTGATGATGCTTATACCTATTCCAAAAATTATTGCAAATAAAATAAGCATTGAAAAATGCTTGCCGGCAAGTTCAATTTTCTTTTCCCCAAGAGTTTTTGACACCAAGGCACTCCCTCCGGTACCTATCATAAAACCAAATCCCCCAATCATAAGTAAAAAAGGAATTATTATGTTTACAGCTGCGAAAGATGTCTTGCCTATAAAATTTGAAATAAAAAGTCCATCTATGACCACATAAAAAGAAGTAAACAACATCATAAAAATAGACGGCATACAAAATTCAATTAATTTTTCATAAGTAAAATGTTCTGATAATTTCATTTTTTCTCCCCAAATACATTGATTATCTTATTATACATTATTACCAATTAATTTTTCATTCACGTATATTTTAGAAGTACTTAATTTTGGTGTTTATTAAAATTGCAACTAATACATACTACAATTTCAAATTTAAATATATAAATTCTAAAGTTTTAAATAAAAAATTGTTTATATCTTTGATAGAAAATAGTTTAATTTGATATTGCAATTTAGGATTAAAAAATATTTTTAATATCGGTAATTAGTTGCAAATAAGTAGTTTAAGAAGTAAAATATAAATGATATTTAATATCAAAAATAATTTTTAAGGAGGATTTATGAAATTTAAAAGAATAATTTTCATGGCAATTTGTATGATGCTTTTATTTAATGGCATTACAGTTTTTGCTAAACCTATGGCAGGTAGTATAGATGGCAAGGCATTGTCTTTAGGTAGGGTTTCAATTGATCAAACTCTTACAAAGGTCAAGATAGAGCCTAAAGAGGAAGCTGAGAATATTACGGGGGTTACTATTGATTCTATTTTTAAATTACAAAGATCAGGATTTCAAGGAGTAAATTTTTCATCTCAGCCATCTTATTGTGTAAAAGAAGGGGAACTCTATATAAAGACTCTTAAGAATAAACATACAATAACAGTACATACTAAAGCAGGAGATTACCATTTTATCTTTAAAGGTGATTCAAAAAATGGAATTTTCGAAAGGATAGATTTTGCACATAAGCCGAATAAAAAAATACATGTGAAGTTGGAAGGCTATTTTGAATCTGCGCTTAAGGGTCAAAAAAAGTATGATGGCATTTCAGG
This sequence comes from Peptoniphilus sp., assembly GCF_034090345.1. Classification (GTDB taxonomy): domain Bacteria; phylum Bacillota; class Clostridia; order Tissierellales; family Peptoniphilaceae; genus Peptoniphilus. The sequence continues at coordinate 24,943 of NZ_JAXDSS010000068.1, forward strand.
GGCGACAGGCTCAGCCAAGGCGAATGAAAATAGTAATATCAAGGTAATGGTTGCAGAAACGGAACCTAATGTATTACCGAAAAATGAAGATTGGATTGAATTGGGAAAATCTAATATAGAGACAGATAAGGGTAAGACAAAAATTATTTTAGCTAAAGAATCGGGAATGACTCCAATGTACAATTCGAATTCCAGCTCGGTTACTTTGTCTGGTACACCTGAAAATCCCAGTAATTATCAAGTAAGCATTAAACTTGTAGATATATATGGCAGAGAAGCGGAAAGCAAGCCGGCTTGGTTTTCTGTTGTAGATATTGAAAATGTATTTTTAGATAAGGTTTTTGAAGATGTAAATAACAGATTAAAGGTTACAAATAATGTTCTGTTCACACAGGATCCGTGGTATATAGCACATTTTAACCAAAAAAAACCTGAGGAAGGTAAAAATGAACAGTTTATTGTTCCTAAAAATGTTCATTTGTGGCAAGGTTCAAAGGAGAGCGGAGTTTATGGTGTTTTAGGCAAGATATTGCCGGCAACTAATAAAGAGCCGGACAGAGCCAAAGGGGAATATCACAAGTGGGAAGATAAGATACCAACACAAGATTTTATATTGAAAGAGGGTACTAACCTCACTATGGCATATATGAAGGTGCTTTCCGGAGTAAATATTATAGTTGAAAAGGGTGCGGTATTAAATTTATATGATTCTTCAATTTTTGGAAAAATTACAGTTGATGGAGGTACTTTAAGAGTAAATTATGATACGGAAGGCAAGTTTACCGGTGATATAGAGGCAAAAAATCCAAATAAATTAATATCCGGAACATCGATACAGGGTCAGATAATTTTAAAAAATGGAGCGGTGCTGGAAGATTCATATGTGTACTCACATACAAACAATCTGGTAGATGGGGGAGCTGCGCTTGAAAATATAAGACCTGTTGTATTGGTCCAAGGAAAGGCTTTTATCAAAGGCAATGTCTTTGTAAGAGGGGATGAGTCGCCGACAGGAGAGGATAAGCAAACTAAAAAGGTATATAGGGGACAGAATGCAATGGCTATAGAGAATGGAAGTCTCACAATAGCTGATAAATCTTCTTTGTATTTATATGGAGGAGGAACTAATGTTACAACATCTTTAGGAGGAAATGCGCTTGAGTTAAAAGATGGAAAAGTTTTAGGCGAAGGAACTCTTGTTGCAATGGGAGGAGTAGGACATGATCCGATCAAGGATGAGAATATAGCAGGTTATGCAGTTGTTGGCAGAGGAGATATTTCTTGTGAAAAGGTCTATTTAAGATCCGGAAATGCTTATGCAGGAAGTGAGGAACAAAGAGCGATTAAGAGTAATGATGGTATTAAAATTCATAAGAATGTAAAGGGAAAGATCATTGACTCTAAAGGAGGGGATGGAGAGTACAGGGAATATTGGAAAAGGTCGTCTATACCGTATAAAGTAGATTCACTAATACCAAATGAAATATTACGACCTGATGGTGATGAAAAAATATCTGGAGAGGCAGTTCCAGCGGATATTTTTAAACCGGGCAAAAAGATAAAAAGAGTTGATTTAAAATCATCTAATGTATATCAAAAATCTATAGCAGTAACTTTAAATGACGAGGGCAGAGCTTGGTTAGAAGAAATTAAGAATAAACAGGCAAAAGTAAAGGTCAATAATCAAGAATTGACTGAAGTTAGCGATAATGCGAGAGGCTATAGAGTAGATGCAAATCAATTTTATGCAACGGGTCTTAAAATAGGTGAAGAAGTAATTATAGAAGTTGAAGGTTTTGCGCCGGTATTATTAAGAGCAACGGCAGTGGATGTATTTAATGAGTACAATTTGCAAGTTGTTGATCGGAAAGATAATTTAGATGATACATCTGTAATTATTCCGGAAGTTGATATTACTGATGAGGATGTCAATGCTGCTAAGGTTGTTGTAAAAAATATTGTGGATTCTATTGCTTTAGAGAAGTTGGAATTAAAGGGGGTTAATATAACCAGGAATACTGATTCAATCAATAAATTTAAGGAAGCTGTTAAAGAAGCTAAAGAATTAGCCAATGCTAAAAATCAACTTAGCAAAGCGGAAAGAGAAAAATTAGTTAATTTTGGAACTGAAGAAAATGGCAGATATAAAGGTTTTGATGAGATAGTTAAGTACATAAAACCGGAATTGGCAATAGAGGGAATTAAAGAAGTAAGAAATAAACATGATAATACAAAGTTACATGTAAAGTTGAGTGGCGGAAAGGTTAAATTTAAAACTCTTTTGGAAAATGTGACGAAAGAAGGGGAATCTTCTTTAGTTGTTTACAGAATTGACAAAAATGAGTATGAGGCTAAAATTGATACTTTGGCGGGTGCTACACCTAAATTTGAAAAGAATTTATTAGAGAACAAGTATTACGATATAGAAAATTTAAAAGATGAGTATGTTATAAGTTTTAATGAAAATGAATTAATGAGTGATTATCCGAACACAGAGCTTTTAAAAGTTGTGTTCAGAGTAAAGTTATATGATGGAATATATGTTGAGAATAGCGATTTTGTATTTTTGAATAATAAAAATAAAGTAAAACCAAGTCCCAAACCGACCCCTGCACCGGAAGATCCTAAAGATGTGGACAGTGTTACAGGTCAAAAATTAAGAGTTGAGAAGGATATAACCTTAAGAGGTCATGTGGAATATGAGAATGAAACTACAGGTCAAAGAGAAACCGGGCACTATGAATATAGAAAATTAGTGAGAAACGGCGAGGGAAAAGTATATAAAACTGAGAAAACTAAAATTGAAGAAGGATATATTGAAGGTTATCCGGACGGAAGTTTTAAGCCGGAAAATTCGATAACAAGAGCAGAAGCTGCAACAATGATGATGAAAATGCAAGGGAACAAAGTGTCATCAAGCTTGAGGACAGGTTTTTCGGATGCTGAAGATTCTTGGTACAATCAGGCATTAAACTATGCAGTTAACAACAATATGCTTTTAGCTGACGGGAATAAAATAAGACCTAATGATGCGATTACAAGAGCCGAGTTTGCAAGGCTTGTAATGCCGGTGTTAAGAGACAATGAGCAAAGAGCACCATTTGTGGATATAAAGGGAGATAAATTTGAAAAGGCGATAGATATTGCGTATTCAAATGGAATAATAATTGGCTATCCTGACGGAAGCTTTAAGCCGGAAAATTCGATAACAAGAGCAGAAGCTGTTACAATGATGAATAGAATTTCTAAAAAATATCTTAGTTTGGCTGAATTAAATTCAAATGCGTCAAAGCTTAAGAGTTTTTCAGATGTTTTAAAAAATCACTGGGCATATAGAGAAATTATGTCAGCTATAAACTACAATATGTTAAATACAAGAACTGAAGTGGTTTATGGATATGAGCCTACCACTTATGAAACTTTAGAGAGAGTTTGGGTTGTGGATAGACCGGAAAAATCAACAGTCAGAAGAGAAGTGGCTTATGAAAATAGAACTCTTGAAGATTCTGACAAGAAAATTAAAGTTCTAGGGAATATACAAAAAACAGCTGAGTTGAAATTAGCGGACAAAGTTATAAGTGATAATGGAGAGAGCGTAATTGTAATTCCACAATCAGTTTATCAATGGTTAAAATCTGAACCTGTAAATAAATATGAGATATTAAAATCTTATCAAGCGTATCTCACAGGGGGACACAAAAATAAATTGGAAGCAGTTTTTGAAGTAGGTCAAAACTATGAGGGCAAGATTTTAAAAGTATTACACATTGTTGATGGTAAACTTGTTGAGTCTGATGTTGAAGTTAAAGACGGAAAAGTTTCATTAAACGTTGATGAATTGAATTCTTTTGTAATACTGACAGAAGCCAAGCAGCAACCTAAAGAAAAGACAGAAGTTGAAAAAGTTCAAGAAAAGATTGGAAATATAGGCAAAGTTGATGAGTATAGCGGAGAGAAGATAAAAGAAGCTTTTACAGCATATGGAGTGTTGAGCGAAGCAGATAAAAAGGCTGTAAGTGCAGACAAGTTGTTTAAAAGCATAAAAGAATTCTCAAGGCTTAGTCAAAACAAAGGTGTGACTGTAAAAGAAGGTCAAGGACAGGTAATTGATAAGAAAACTGATAATTTACAACCAATAGTTTCTACAGCTGAGAATAAGGACTTTATTTGTGTGATGATGGATGAAAATATAGTAGATGAAAAGGACTATACTAGAACAGAGGGAAGCACAAAAATAGAGTTCAAAAAAGACTATATAGATGAATTACAAAAGGGTCAACACGATGTCTTGATAGTTTCTTCAAGCGGGACTGCAAAGACAATTTTAAAAATAGAAGATAAAGACAAAGAAAAGAAGAAAGAAGAAGAATTAAATAAAGACAGAGAAAAGAAGAAAGAAGAAAAAGAAAAAAAGGATAAATCGGAGTTAAAGAAAGTAAAATTTGAAGGCAAAGATCTACTGGGGAAATTCCCGACTAAAGGAATAAAAGTAAATCTTGCAGACAGTGATAGCAGAACTTGGAT
>NZ_JAXDSS010000113.1:0-17703 GCF_034090345.1 Peptoniphilus sp.
ATAAATGCAGATAGAATACTACAGGAATTAGGAAAACTGGGTTTTGTAAATATAGCTGATGTAGTAGATTTAGAGACGGGAAAAGTAAAAGACAGTGCATCTGATGAAGACTTAGCTTGTATCCAATCTATAAAAATAAAGCCAACTGAATGGGGCACAGAGAGAGAAGTTAAGTTTTACGATAAAAAATCTACTCTTGAATTAATGGGCAAGCATCTAGGCATGTGGACTGATAAATTGGAAATCAAAGCTGAAAGTGTTGTGATTGTAGATGACATCGAAGATTAAACTATCTGAAATAATACTGCCTAATTTTAGAAGTATCCACAAAGAGATAAAAGCTAATAACTATTTAAAATATGTATTCAAAGGCGGCAGAGGTTCGGGGAAATCTTCTAATATAGGCATAGAACTCATTTTAGATATAGTAGCAAATCCAATAACTATTCTTTGCGTAAGAAAAGTTGGAAACACTCTTCAAGAATCTTGCTATGAACAGTTAAAAGAGGCAATAAGTATATTAAACCTTGAGCCTTATTTTAAATTTAATTTAAGCCCTTTAAAGATAACATATACACCGCGTGGTAATTCAATAATTTTTAGGGGCGCTGATGACCCGGCAAAGATAAAATCTATTAAGGTGGCAAAGTTTCCTATAGCAAGATTATGGATAGAAGAACTTGCTGAATTTAAAACAGAAGATGAAGTATCTATGATTGAAAATTCTGTTTTAAGAGCTGAACTTGCGGATGGGTTAAAATATAAGTTTTTTTATTCTTATAATCCGCCTAAAAGAAAACAGTCTTGGGTTAATAAGAGGTACGAGACTCAATTTATACCAAAGAATACTATAGTACATCGTTCAACATATTTGGATAATACTTTTATTTCAAAAGATTTTATTGATGAGGCAGAACATGTCAAAAAAACTAAACCAAATAAATATGAATGGGAATATTTAGGCAAGCCAATAGGGAGTGGTGTTGTGCCATTTGATAATTTAATTTTTAGAGAGATTAGCACTAAAGAGTTACTTTCATTTGACAATATAAGACAAGGTATTGACTGGGGATATGCTAATGACCCTTTGCATTTTATGAGACTTCATTATGACAAGATGAGAAGAAAAATTTATATATTTGGGGAGATACACGAGGTTAAACTCTCTAATAGAAATGCAGCTGTTAAGATAAAAGAAAATGGTTGGAATGATACAAAAATATTTGCTGATAGTGCTGAGCCAAAGTCAATAGATGAGATGTGGGAATATGGGTTAAAAGTGTACGGAGCTTCTAAGGGGCCGGGTTCAGTTGAATTTGGTGAAAAGTGGCTTGATGATTTAGAGGAGATAATAATAGATCCTGTAAGATGTCCTAATACTGCAAGAGAATTTGAAAATATAGATTACCAAGTAGATAAAGATGGTAACACAAAAAATAAACTGGAAGATAAAGATAACCATTCAATTGACGGTTGCAGATATGCACTTACAGAAGATATGAGGGGCAACTTAGTAGGATTTTAGGTGGTGAGAATTTGGATTTAAGTAAATTAACAGAGGAACAGATTAAAAAGTTTGTAGAGATTAATATATTAGCTCATGATATTATAAAACAAGAAATGCAAATAGGGATAGATTATTACAATTATGGCCAAGCTATTGATGAAAAGATAAGGGCTACGATAGGTAAAGACGGAAGGTTAGTAAGAATTAAAGCTCTACCAAATACTATTATAAAAGATAATCAGTATGCACGTGCGGTAGACCAAAAAATCAATTATCTATTATCAGACAAGCCAAACATGGATTCAGATGATGAGACAGTGGTAAATTTTATAAATGAGTTTATTGATAATAGGTTTATGAGAACTATAAATAATTTAGCAGCTGATTCATTTAATACAGGAATAGGTTGGCTATATTTATTTACTGATGGGAAAGATGTTAAATTTAAAAGATTAGATCCATTGAGTGTAATTCCTGTGTGGAAAGATGATAATCATGACAGCTTAGAGGCTGTCATTTTGTTTGTATCAAAAGAGGAATTTAACGGTAATACAATAAAGAAGAAAGAGTATGTTTATTTCTACACTCAAGATAAGATAAGAGTATATTCTTTTGAAAATGGACATTTAGAGTATTTAACGGATGAGCCGTATTTGGAAAAGAACGGATTAAGTTATAGTTACAAGAAACTACCTTTTGTGTATTTTAAGCAGCCTAATGAGTTAACTTTAATTAAAAAAGTTAAGTGTTTACAGGATGCATTGAATTTACTGCTTAGCAACTATGCTGATAATATGTTTGAAAATCCTATGAATACTATCTTAATTCTTAAAAATTATGAGGGTGAAGATTTAGGGGAATTTAGAGAGAATTTAGCACAGTATAGAACTGTTAAAGTTAGAACGGCAGATGGAAGCCAAGGCGGAGTAGATACTCTTGAAGTTACGGTTAATTCAGAGAATTATAAAGTTATCATTGAGCTTATAAAGAAAGCTATTGCACATAATGCCAGAAGTCTATATCTAGACAATGAAAGGTCGTATAATGCCCCAAATACTTTAAATATTAAGGCTATGTATTCTGATATGGAGCTGGATGCTAACAAACTAGAGTTAGAGTTTACAGCAAGTTTTGATTATATGTTTGAATTTATAGGTATAGTTAAGAATGTTAATTTTAAAGGAGTAGACATTAAATTCAAGCGAAACATAATGGTAAATGATGAGTCTACTGTTGAGATGATTAAAAATAGTATTGGAATTATATCAAATGAAACTTTAGTTTCTAATCATCCTTTTGTAACTGATAAGGATGAAGAGTTGGAACGAATAAAAAAAGAAAGAGATGAGAAAATTAAACTTTATGATGATTATCCTGACTTAGGTGGTGAAGCACGTGCGAATGGATTGGGAGAAAAGAATAGAAAAGCTTAACGAGAATGTGTTTAGAGAGTCTGAAGAATATGTTAAAGGAATACGAAAGATTTATGATTTTGAAGTAAATAAAATACAGGATAAAATTTATAATCACTTGACTAAGCTACAAGCTGAAGCAGGTGGTATTTCTTTATTCGAAGCTAAAAAAATGCTAAATGACAAAGAGTTGAGTTTATTTAAAATGGACCTGGATGAGTTTATGAAAAAGTCTAAGGGAAGTATAACTCCTGAAATAGAAAGAGAGCTAGACATCATTTCTCACAGAGTGAGGATATCAAGGCTTCAAGCTATGGAGTTAGAGCTTAAGAAGACTGTTGCCAATCTAATGTCCAAGGAAGATAAAGGATTATTTAATCATTTAGGAAAGACTTACGAGAAGAGATATTATAATGAATTGTATGAGCTTCATAGGATAGTTGGTTATTCAAATTTTCAAAGTATTGATAAAGGTACTCTAAAAACTATACTAAAAACACCATGGACAAGTGATGGGAATGAATTTTCAAATAGAATTTGGGAAAGGGGCAATAAGCTTGTTAATTCTTTAAAAGATAATTTAACAAGAGATATCATAAGAGGAACATCTCCGGATGAATCAATAAAAAACATTGCCAAAGAGTTTGAAACCTCTAAATATAATGCTGTTAGGCTTGTGATGACTGAAACTGCTGCTATTAATTCAAAAGCTGTTCAAGATTCATATAAAAAGTTAGGTGTTGAAAAATATGAAATAATAGCAACTTTAGATTTAAAAACAAGTCAAATTTGTAGAGATATGGATGGCAGAGTATTTGAGTATAAAGATTATAAAATAGGCATAACTGCTCCACCTTTTCACCCTAATTGCAGAACAACTACTGTTCCTTATTTTGATGATATAGATGATGAAACTAGGATGATGAGAAATCCTGAAACTGGAAAATCTGAAAGAATAGAAAAGCTTAGCTATGGCGAATGGTATGAAAAATATGTTGATGTAAGCAGTGAAAAAGAGTATACTAATAGTAAACAAATGTTCGATAATGTTTTTAAAACAACTATATTTAAAAAATATTCAGAGTTTGTAGAATTTTATGGTCAAGATAAACTTGATGAATTTGAATGGTCAGTTAATGCTGAAGAAGCTGAAAGTATAGCTTATTATTCACATAGAGGGGACAAAACAATAAATTCTATTTTGAGAAGTGGAAAGATAAAATGTGAAATTGAAAGACATATAAAAAATATAGACAATGTAATATCCAACTTTGATTTACCGGATAAAATATCAGTATATAGAGGAAGCGACTTAGATTTCTTATATAAAAAGTTTGGTACTAACAATATACAAGAGTTTATAGGTAAAAGTTATATAGATAAAGGATATGTAAGTACCTCGATAATTTTAGAAAAAGCTTTCTGTGAGAAAGAAGCTATGTTTGAGATATATATTCCAAAAGGAAAAGGTATTGGAGCTATGATTAGTAGTTTTAGTAATCATTTTGATGAATATGAATTCTTATTAAAAAGAGATTTAGAATTTAAAATACTTGATGTAAAAGAAACGGGGCTTATAGTGAATAATAGAACTATGCCATTGCTTATTATGGAGGTTAAAAATGTTTAAGTTTGATGAAAAAGACTTTAAAAAGTATTTAGAGGCAAGTAATTTTTTTAAAAAATATAGTCCAAATAAATTGTTAAATGCTCATGATATAGAATTAAATAAAATATTTTATGAAGATTATGGATACTATGCCCCTATAGGAGACTTTAGAGATTTATTAAAAGGAATAGAGGTTAAGATAGAAAGATTTGAGCCTCTTAAATATTATACACCAAGAGAATATAGTTTTAATGAATATTGTGAATATGTTGAAAGAAGATTCCATTATAATAAAAAAACAAAGATGAGAGATTTTTCTGTTAGATCGGCTAAAGAATGTTTTGAGAAATATCAAAGATTTATAGAGGGTACTCCAGCTGACTCTATGGATGAACATGCGGAATTGCACAGAATGCAAGAAAAAGTTAAAAAAGAAGATTTTTATAATTGGTGAAAAGTATGAAAAGAACATTATTAAGAATATTAAAAGCTAAAAAAGCTAAGTTATATAGGGTAAGAGACGGACAAAGGGATTTTGAATTTATTGAAAATATAGAAATTCATTTGTATGAAGAAGAAAATAGAGTGCCTAGGCTTGGGAACAAAGAACCATTAAAAATTAATAATAGGGTGTCTATTGTTATAACTGAACCATTGGACGAACCATTTAGATATGGAGATGGTTTTTCTTTAGAGCTAGATTTAAAGAGAAATGATGGAATTTTTGAGCGTGTTTTTATTCATAACATTGAACCGATAAATATTAATGTTAATGGAAATTGGGAATTTGAAATGGATCATGATTCTTTGAATTGGGTGAGATTTTTATAAGTGATAATATGACTAAAAATGATTATTTTACAATATATTCTTTATCGCAAGAAGATATAAATAAATTGAAAGAGTCAATTAAAAATATATTTTATATAGATTAAAATTTAATAAGTTTTTAAGAGAGGGAAACCTCTCTTTTTTAGTGGTTGTAAATTAATAGTTTGTGACCACTTTTATATTGTCTTGGAATGACGTAAAACTTAGCCAACCTGTGAGACTGTAACACTCGTAAAAAAACGTAAGGAGGAAGTTAATGAAGAGAGAGTTTTTAGAGGGATTAGGTTTAGATAAAGATGCAATTGATAAGATTATGGCAGAAAATGGTAATGATATTAATGCTGAAAAGGCAAAAGCTATAGCCAAGGATGAAGAGATTAAAACTCTTCAAGAACAGATTAGTGTTGCGAATAAAGAGATTAAATCTTATAAAGATATGAATATAGAGGATATTCAAAAGTCTGTTGAAACTTGGAAGGCTACTGCTAAGGAGCATGAAAAGGCGCTTACTAATTTAAAGAATGATACTGCTTTAAAAGAGGCTATAAGAACTTATGGGTCTTTGGATGATGATGTGTTGATGAAGTTAATCAACAAAGAAAATATAAAGTTCAATGACGATGGTATAAGTGGACTTAAGGAGCAGGTTGAAGCTTTAAAAGAATCTAAGCCTTATCTTTTCAAAGACGATAGTAATAATGGTAGTGATAATAGATTTAATGCACATGAGCCTCCAACTCCTGAGGGGGGCGGAGCTAGTGCTATGGAATCTACGATAGCAAGTATATTTAGTAATTAAAAAAGGAGAGTAAATTATGGCAATTAACACAATTGAGTATTCAAAATTGATGATGAAACAATTAGATCAACAAGTGGTACAGGGGCTTACAAGTGGATGGATGGAAGCTAATGCGGGCCAAGTTATTTATAATGGTGGGGATGAAGTTAAGATTCCAAATATGTCTACTGTTGGTCTTGGAAATTATGATAGGGACAATGGATTTGTTCAAGGTGGAGTAACTCTTAAGTGGGATACTTATAAAATGACTCAAGATAGAGGTAGAACTTTTCAACTTGATTCTATGGATGTTGATGAGTCAGGGTTTGTTGCGACAAGTGCTAATGTAATTAAGATATTTCAAGCTGAGCATGTAATTCCGGAAATTGATGCTTATAGATATTCTAAAATTGCAACTATTGCTAAAAAAGCTAGTAAAACGGAGGAAATAACTATAACAGCTGATAACGCAATTTCAAAGATTAGAGAGCATATAAGAGCAATTCAAGATGTTATAGGGATTGATAGTAAACTTATTTTGACAATGCCATCTTCAATTCTTGCTCTTATTGAGGATTCTCCTAAAGTGAGTAAGTCTATTAATGTTGCTGATTTTAAGCAAGGTGGGTTGAATTTTAAGGTAAAGACTATTGATGAGCATGTTATAAGGGTTGTACCATCGGCAAGATTAAAAACATTATATGATGTTAATGACGGTAAAACAGGAGGACAAGAGGCAGGTGGATTAAAGCCTAATAGTGAAGCTAAAGATATAAACTGGATTATAACTCCTCAAAATGTTCCTATTGCAATAAATAAGACTGATAAGCTAAGAGTGTTTACTCCTGATGTGAACCAAAAGGCGGATGCATGGAAGATTGATTTTAGAAAGTATCATGATTTATGGATTAAGAAACATAAAGAAAACCAAATTTTTGTTTGTACCGCTGAATAATAAGGGGGAAGATGATGAAACTTAGATTAGATAATTTAATTTATACAACTACAGATGTAGGGAAAATAGAACAGCTTGAAAGTTTAGGGGCTGTAGTTATTGAAGATGATTCAAAGGCGGCTAAGGTTGTTAATGGAACTGTTATAGAAGAGAATTCTAATTTGAAAAATTTAACTGTTTCTGAGTTAGAGGCTCTTATTGATGAAAAGGGCATTGATAGAAGTGGTGTTACCAAAAAGGCTGATTTAATAGCTCTTTTAGGGTAGGTGATTGGGTTGTTTGAAACTCTAAAACCTATGGATCCTTTTTTTGAGAGTATATATGCAAGTCAAATCCTTGATACTTTAAAGAAAACTGGATTTGAAAGTATTGACTCTGGTATAAATATTATTGCTTCTAATGAAGTTATGAGACTTAAGAATTTCTGTAATACTGAGTATGTGCCTGAAAGGTTATATTATCTGTTGTATGAAATGATTTTAGGGAGTTTTTTAGAAAATATGTATGTTTTGGGGAAACTTCCTGATGAGTTTGATATTGATAGTTTAGTTGGAAGGGTGCAACTTGGAGATACTTCTGTTGAGCTTAAGGGGTCAACAAATATTAATGATATGAGTGAGCAAAAACTTATGTACTGGATTGGACTTTTAAGGGGTAGATGGAAGAAAGAGGCGATAATATGCAGAAAGATAAGTTGGTAAAAAGGTATAGAAAAGCTATAGAAAACTTATACACTGGAGTGGCAAGTGTTGTTGTGAGAGAATCTGTTAAGAATCCTACAACTAAGGTTACTGAGTTTAAAGAGAAGACAGTTTATGAGAATATTGCTTGTAGATTGTCTTTTTCTTCTGCTAAGAATAATAAAGGAGAGTTTGTCACTGAGAGTGAAAGCGGCTTTACTCTTTTTATAGCTCCGGAAATAGATATTCCAATAAATTCTAAGATAACTGTTATTCAAAACGGATATACTTATAGTCTTATGAATGCAAGATTGAAGTCTTATTCTACGCACAATGAGTATTCTTGTGTAGAGTTTGTGAGGTGGGCATAGAATGAGTTTTGATATTAAGGAATTAGTGGCTTATAGGGACAAGTTAGTTTCTATAAGGGATAATCAAGATGTGATACTTGAGAAGGTTATTAAGGGTATTGCTGCAAGACTTTTAAGAACTGTTAAGTTAAATACTCCTGTAGGGCAGTATGATAAACCGGTATCTTTTATTGCATATAAAGGAACGGACAAGGAAACTTTGGTTAGTTTTACTCCTCATACAGGTAAGCTTGGCGGAACTTTAAGACGTGGGTGGTTTGTTGATGGCTATACTAATTCCGGAGGTTATTACACTATAAAGGTTGTTAATAATGTTGAGTATGCTCCGTATGTTGAAAATGGACATAGGATAAAGAGAGATGGGAAAACCGTAGGTTGGGTTCCCGGTGTTTTTATGCTAAAGATTTCTGAACAGAAGATTGAAAAGCAAATTGATAAGTTTGTTGAGAATGAATTAAGGAAGGTGCTTGGATGATTAAGTTATTACAAGCGGTTGTGAATAGACTAGATGAGCTATTTCCTGAAACAAATATATATATTAAGGACACAGAGCAAGGTTTGATTGAGCCTTGCTTTTTTGTGCAGATTGTAAATACGGATATTAGTTTGGAGTTTCAAAGAAGGTATAGGGTGGATAGTCTTATAAATATTGTTTATTTAAATCAAAATGCTACTGCTTATATCAAAGAGGAAGTTGGGCAGAGGCTTATTTATGGAATGAGGAATATTAGACTTGAAACTGGTGGTGTTTATGGATTTGATGCTTCTGTTAAAAATACTGATTTTGAGGTGAATTTTACAATCAATTATAGGTACAACACTAAGGAATTTGTTGAAAAAGACCCGTATATGATGAGGATAGAAAATATTATTCATTATGAAGATGAAAAGCCATATAAAGAGGCTACTCAAAAAGATAACCCCGGCATGTGGGAAAGTGATTTACCTAAAGAGAGTAGAGGAGTTATTCCGGAGAAAAATATAAGGAATAATGGCAAATTAGATGAAGAAGATTTGATGTTTAAGAAGGAGATTAATTTATATGTCAAGGACTAAAAATGTTCCTAAATTAGAATTGGAAGATGCCAAGTATTCTAAAGATTCAATTTTAAGGGCGGAAAGGTTAGATTGGAACAAAGATTTATTAAAAGTCATTTTAGATGACGATAAAGAATATACTCTTGATGAAGTTGAAACATTAGTCAAAGAGTTTAATAGTAGGGAGGTAAAATAATGGCTTATGGAGCATTAGGGGGAGGTACTTTTTTAGTACAAAACAAGATATTACCAGGAGCATATATAAATTATGTTTCGGTTGAAAGAGCTTCTAACACTTTTTCAGACAGAGGGTATGCAACTATTGGTCTGGAACTTGATTGGGGAAAGACCGGGGAAATTATCACTATTGAGCCTCAAGATTTACAAAATGATTCTCTTGAGCTTTTGGGATATTCTTATGTGCATGAGAAGATGAAACCTTTAAGAGACTTAATGAGTGGGGCTAAAACTTTATATCTTTATAGACTAAATGATGAGGGGGGAGCAAAAGCAACTGCAACTATTGGACAATTAAAGGTTACTGCTAAGCACAATGGAATTCGAGGTAATGACATCATGATAATCATTGAAAAGGATGTTGATACAAAGAATGCTTTTGTAATTACTACTAAGATGGGTGATGCAACTGTTGCTGAACAACTTGTTAAGGACTTAAAAAACATAGAAGGAAATTCTGTAGTTGATTTTAGTTTTGATGGAGAATCTTTGGAAATTACTTCAGGGACTAAATTGACCGGCGGTGAAAATGGCAAGGTTGTTGGCAAGTCTCATTCAAGATATTTAGAAGAGATAGAAAAGTATGATTTTAATGTAATTGGTTATGCCGGGACTGATGATGATGTAAAGCTTCTATATAAAGAATTTACAAGAAGAATGAGAGAGGATGAAGGGATAAAATTCCAGTGTGTTGTTTATAAAAACAATAAAACTAAATCTAATTATAAAGGGCTTATAAATGTGTTTAATAGGGTTTTAGATGAGGATAATGAGGCTGCAGCAGTTTATTGGGTTGTCGGCAATGAATCGGGATGTAATGTGAATGCTTCAATTACTAATAAATTATATTCAGGAGAATATAAAATTGATACTAAGCTTAAAAAGCGCGAACTTGAACAGGCTGTAAAGGACGGCTATTTTGTATTTTATGAAAGAAATAAAGAAGTTAGAGTTCTTGAGGATGTCAATTCGTTTACTGAGTTTACTTTGGCGCAAAATGTTGATTTTTCTAAGAATCAAGTTATTAGGGTGTTAGATCAAAGGGCTATAGATGGTGCTAAGATTTTTAACAAGCAATTCTTGGGTAAGGTTCAGAACAATGAAGACGGCAGAATTGGTTATTGGAATGAACTTGTTAAGCACGCAGAGACTTTAACTGAATTAGGGGCTATTGAAAATTATGAGTCTTCTGATACAACTGTTGAGAAAGGTCATGAAAAGGATGCTGTTGTTGTACATGATTATTTGCTTCCTGTAATGGCTATGCAAAAACTTTATCAAACAATTCACGTGAGATAGAAAGGAGATATAGATGTCAAATATTAATCAACCAATTATGCACGCAAGAGAGCCGCTTCACGGGGCTGAAGGTGCTGCTTATGCAACTATAGAAGGTAGCAGATATTTACTTTTCCAGCTTAAGAATTTTGAGGGCAATTGGGAAAAAGGCAAGAGTGAAATACCAAGGCTTGGTACCAGAAAGAAGGGTAACAGGTCAAATACTTTATCGGGTAAATGGTCTGCTGATTTATATTACAATACTGATGTTTTTAGAAAACTTATAATGGTGTATGCTAAAACCGGAAGGGATATTTATTTTGATATTCAAATCACGAATGACGACCCTAATTCTAACGCGGGCAGACATACTGCTATTTTTAGGGATTGTAATATTGACGGAGCAGTTATGGCCAAACTGGATATAACTGCTGATACTTTAGAGGAAAAGATTTCAGGAACGTTTGAAGATTGTGATATGCCTGAAGAGTTTAATGTTTTAGAAGGGATGATATAAGATGAGTTTAACCGGTTTTTTTAAAGAAAATGTTGTTTCTGCATTTAATGAAAAACAAATTGTTGTCAGCGACAGGTTTAAAGATGAAAATGGAGAGGTTCTAAAGTGGACTATTAAACCAATGAAAGCAAGTCAAATTTTAGAGGCTTCTGATAATGCTGTTGTAACTAGGGGAAGAACTGCAGAGTTTAAATCTTCTCAATATTTTTTAGGGATAGTTATAAACAGTGTTGTTTATCCTGATTTAAATAATGCTGAGTTACAAGATTCTTATGGAGTAATGGATTCGTACTCTCTTATAAATGCTATGTTAAATGCTGAGGAGTTTCAAAGACTTCAAACTGAATGTAACAAGATAAATGGCTTAGATAAAACTTTTGAAGATTTAAAGGATGAGGTAAAAAACTAATTAGGGAGGATTTGGAAACCTCCCTTTCTTATTATGTTTTTGTGGCTACAGAATATAAAATAAGACCAACTGAATTTATAAAAATGAGTAAGGCGGAGCAGGCCATGTATGTTGCTATGCTTGAGAAGTATGCTGAAGATACGAAAAGAGGTGAGAGTTAATGGGTTTAATTGAGTCTACAATTGCTTTACAAAACAGAATGACTCCTGTTTTAAACAATGTTATTAATTCAATGAATATTGTTATTGCAAGTGCAAATAAAATTGAAAATGCAACGGACAATATGTTCAATGTTGAGGATTTAAGATCTGCAAAAAAA
Source organism: Peptoniphilus sp. (assembly GCF_034090345.1). Lineage (GTDB taxonomy): Bacteria > Bacillota > Clostridia > Tissierellales > Peptoniphilaceae > Peptoniphilus. Next base: position 11,942 of record NZ_JAXDSS010000113.1, read on the forward strand.
GCTCTTGATGATGCAGAATTTCAATTAAGAGATATTGAAAATAATACTAATAGAGCAAAGAATGCACAGGATGAGTATAATAAATCAATTAATGTCGGTGTAAAGGGAGCTAATAAATTATCGGGGGCTATTAAGACAGTTGTTGCGACTTATGTATCTATGGCAGGAATGAAGTTATTAGGTGGATTGTCTGATGAGTTAGTTTCTGCTAAGGGAAGGCTTAGTGCTTTGGCTGAGTCTCAAGAAGAATTTATAAAAGCTCAAGAATTGATTTATGAGTCGGCTCAAAAGACGGGGTCTATATATATTGACCAACTAAATACAGTGGCTAAGCTAGGTGGCCAAGCTAAGGAGGCTTTTGGTAGTTTAGAGGAAGTAATTAAATTTCAAGAGTCTATTAATATGATTTTTGCAACTGCCGGAACCGGTGTGAACGAGGCTAAAAATGCTTCTATACAATTGACTCAAGCTCTCTCTTCAGGTGTTCTTCGTGGTGATGAACTCAACTCCATTTTTGAACAATCTCCTCAATTGATAAGATACATTGCTGAGTATTTAGGAGTTCCTATCGGGAAGATTAGAGAGCTTGCAAGTGAGGGTAAACTCTCTGCAGATGTTGTTAAGAATGCAATTTTTGCAAATTATGATGAAATCAACTCAGCTTTTGAAAATACTCCAAAGACCTGGGGAAGAATTTTTACCGAGATGAAAAACGAGGCTGTATCAAAGCTTGAGCCGGTGCTTGTTCGTTTAAATGAGTTTGCCAATAGTGAAGATTTTATGATATTTAGACAAAATGCAATGGAAAATTTAGGGATTGTTTTAAATGGATTGGGATGGATTATAGAGAAATCTATTCTACTTGCTAATACTATATCTGACAATTGGGGTTTTATTGAATCTACTTTATATGGGATTGCGGCCGCTTATGGTGCTTGGACTGTCGCTACAACGATTCAAACTGTTGCTCAAAATGGATTAAATATGGCAATTTTAGCTAATCCAATTTTTTGGTTTGCTGCCGGGATTGGAATTATTATTATGTTTTTAGCTCGTTGGGTTAGGTCTGTTGGCGGTGTTCAAGTTGCACACTTGATATTAAAGGATAAGCTACTTTCTACTTATGAGGCTATTCAAATAGGTTTGTTGATGGTTCAAAATCACTTTGAAGAGTCTAGAATATATATTTCTGTAACAACAACTCGACTTGTTAATGGTATTTTAAATGGCTTGGGATATTTAAAGGTTCAAGGTTTAGGAATTATAGATTCATTTTTAAATGGAGCTATAAACGGAGTGAACCGTTTAATAAATTTTGCCAATAATATTCCGGGGATAGCTATTGAAACTGTTGAGCATGTAAGTTTTCAAGCCGATGCGGCTACTCAAGAGGCAGCAAAAAAAGCTGAAAGAGATAGTAAGTTAGAAGAGTTAAATAAACAGTACGAAAATATAAAGATTAAAAATCAAGCTGAAATTCAAGCTTTGGAAGATAAGAACAAAGCTAATCAAGCTCAGAGAAATAAAGATATTTTGGATTTAAAGGAGAAAAAATCAAATGAAAGGGAAAAAGCTTCTGATGGTTCAAATATGGCCAGTTCTAAGCCTGATTTTCTTTCTAATATACCAAGTGCTTCTGAGCTTTTAGAAATTAAAAATGCAGCTAAGGGTACTGAGAAAAACACTAAGGCTCTAAAAGATGGTATTGAAGTTAAGAATGAGGATATAAAATATTTAAGAGATTTAGCAGAGAGAAGGACCATACAAAACTTTTCTTTTGATAAGATTGAAGTTATTGCGAACAATACTTTTGGTGATGTTCACGAGACTGTGGATTTAGATGGTTGGGTTTCTGATTTAACTGATAAATTAGGAGAAGCAGTTTCTACAACTATGGGAGGTATTGCGGCTTATGAATAAAGGATATGATTTTTATATTGATGACTTACTACTTCCCATCACACCTGCAAAGATTAATACGAAAATAAAGAATAAAAATAAAGTTGTAACTCTGTTAAACGGCGAAGAATTAAATCTTTTAAAAAAGCCGGGATTAACAGAGTTTAATTTTGAATTTAGAGTTCCTTCTGATGAGTTTCCGAGTGTTAAAGCTTTTGTAAGTCCTCAAAGTGTACTTAATAAACTACAGGATTTAAAGGTTAATAAAAAAACTTTTCAATTCAAGATTTTGAGGAGTAAGTATCAAAGTAATCTCAATGATTCTATTAATAAATCTGTAACATTGGAAGATTATGAAATTTTAGAAGATGCTGAAAATGGCATGGATTTAATTATTTCTATTTTTTTAAAGCAGTATATTCCATTAAAAACAAAGATAATAAATGTAAATGCTGATAATAATTCAAAGTTGGAAGCGGGAGAAGGAAATGTTCCGATGAAAGCCAGAAGGCTTGATAATAGTTTGGCATCTAATGTTATTCATGGGATTAAAGAGAATGTGTCTAAATTTTTAGATACTGTTATGGGCGTAAAGAAATGAAAAAAGATAGATTTAAAGTGATTATTGACAATCAAGGAAAGGTTCAAGAGGTATTAATAGAGGGCATAATCCAAGTTACTTGGTCAAGAAATGGTGCTCCTGGTAAGATGACTTGTAATATTGTTAAGGATGAAAATTTGGATTATCAAGAGGGTAATCCTATAGCTTTTTATGTGGATGGAGAGGTTTTCTTTTATGGTTATGTTTTTTCTAAGTCAAGAGCAGGTGAGCAGGTAATAAGTACTACTTGTTATGACCAACTTAGGTATTTAAAGAATAAATCAACTTATCAGTATAAGGATTGGACTTATGGGGAGTTACTTAAAAATATTTGTGCTGATAGAAATCTTCAAGTGGGGGAAATTGATGACACAAAATTTAAGATTCCAGGAAGAATTGAAGTGGATAAAGAGTTTTGGGAGATTTTAAAGTTTGCAAGTGATATGACTACTGCAAGTACCGGTAAAATCTATGTTTTGTTTGATAAGGGTGGAAAGATTTATCTTAAAAACATTGAAAACATGAAGATTAAAGATGTCATTGATTATGATTGTACTGAGGATTTTATTTATGATACTTCTATTAATTCTAACAGTTACAATAGAGTCCACTTAAAGCTTTTAGATGACAATAAAAAGGAAATAAAGTCTGCAACTGCTGAGGATAAAGAATCTATAGCTAAGTGGGGTTTACTTTCTTATTCTGATATGACTAATAATGAGGAAGTTGATATTGAGGCTAAAGCAAAAGAATTATTGAAAATTTTCAATAGAAAACATAGAAGATTAAGGCTTAAAAATATAGTTGGTAGGCCTGATGTAAGGGGAGGCTCTTTAGTGCCTGTTCAAATGTTGGGGATTGGAGATATTGATATTAATTCTTTGATGATGGTTGATTATGTTACTCACAAGTTTTCTGAGGAACATCATTTTATGGATATTGAAGTGTTTAATAAGAATATTAGTCCGGAGATTGCGCCTCAAAAGATTGAACAAAAACAAAAAAGTTCATTTGATGGAAGTACAAAAGTACTCGGGAATTATGATGGCTCTAATGGAGTAGTTAAAGCTGCAAATTCTTATTTGGGTAAGCCTTATGTTTGGGGTGCAGCAAGTTCTAGTGCTGTTGATTGTAGTGGTCTTGTAATGCAAGCTTATAAGGCTAATGGAGTTAAGTTTCCTGATAGAATGACTTCACGTAGTTTGAGTTGTAATCCTAAGAGATATGGATTTGTTGAAATACCTTTAAAACAGGCAAACCCTGGGGATGTGATGTGGAACAAGGGACATGTTGCTATTATGTATGATGGTAAGAATGTAATTGAAGCTTCACAAACTAAGGGTAAGACTGTAATTCAAACAGCTTGGAATAGAAATAAAAACTTTACTCGTGCTTTTAGGTATGTTGGAGGATAATATGGGCGAATTTGATGCGAATAAATTAAAGGAAGTTATTTCTAATATAGCTGCCGATTATGTATCATCTCTTACATTTTCAAGTATAGTTCATGCTAAGCTTGAAAAATTAGTTCCTCTGACTTTTAAAAGGGATGATGATGTTGAACTTAAAGAAGAGTGGTTGGTTGTTCCAAAGTATAGGAAGTTTACTGAGGAAGAGATTGGCCATTCTTTTGTGTTTCAGTCTAATCAGGAGGGGCAAGTTTGGTACTATCTTTATGAGGCTTCAAGCCCTCAAGGCTCAAATGGAGTGGATTATTATTTTGATGGGACACATAAGTTAAAAGGTAGGGTTAAGTGTAATTTAAAGGGCAATTGTTCTGATGGTTCTACTACTTTAGTTACTGAGGGAACAATTGAGCTTTTTGAGGGAGAGATTATTGAAATTAAGCATGATAAGGGGATTAAAAAATGATACCTGAACAAAATGATATTAATTTAGCTATGCAATTGGGTTTGGAAGAAAAAGTTTCTCCTACTAAGACTTATAGAATGCATATTAATTCAGAAAGAATATATGGCAACATAGATGATAAAGAGGCTCTAAAACAGATGATTTATAAAAATTTAAATACTGAGTATGGGGTGCACTTAATTTATCCTACTTTTGGGATGCCTTTACAAGATTTATTTGGAAAGCCGAAAAACTTTGTCTATGTAGAGCTTATAAGAAGGATTGAGGAGTGCTTAATAAAAGATGACAGGGTAAATTCTGTTATTAATTTTAAGTATTTAAAAGATAAATCTTTAAGAGATGAATTAAGTATTTCTTTTACTGTTAATTCTGTCTATGGAGAAATTGAAATTGAAAATACGTGGAAGTTTGATTATGACAATATTTAAGTGAGGGGGTGTGTTATGGCTCAAAGAGAATATAAACCACAGTTTGATGAATTCTCAGCTGATTTTTTAAGAGAATGTTATCAAGAATTGATGAGTTTAGGGATAAGAGGGAAGGTTCTATTATCTATGATGCTATGGCTCCGGCTTCTGTTGAGCTTTCTTTGGTTTATATGACTTTAGATTGGATATTAAAAAATACTTTTGGAGATACTGCAGATAGAACAGGTCTTATTGCGATAGCTAAGGATAGAGCGTTAACTCCTTTTCCGGCAAATCAGGCAATAGTTAAAGGAGAGTTTAATGTAGAGCTACCAATTAATGCAAGATTTAATTTTGATAATCTTAATTTTATGGTTACTAAATTTTTAGAGTATAAAAAGAACTACTATTATTATGAGCTTATATGTGAAGAGTATGGAGAGGTAGGGAATGTGCCTCATGGGAAATTGATTCCTATAGACAGCATAAGAAATTTAAAGCATGCTTTTATAGTAGGAGTAATTAGACCAGGAGAAGAGGAGGAAGACACTGAAGATTTTAGAGAGAGATATTTTAGGCATATTAACACCAATGCTTATGGTGGGAATATTGATCAATACCTTGATTGGTGCCATAGTATTGAAGGTGTTGGAGGTGTTAAGGTATATCCGGTTTGGAATGGCGGTGGAACTGTAAAGATAGTTTTTACTGATTCTAAGTTTAATGCTCCAACTAAAGAGTTGGTTGAGAAGCTACAAGAAATTATAGATCCTGTGCCTAATCAGCAGAAAGGATATGGGATTGCTCCAATTGGACATCTGGTTACTGTCGAAGGGGTTAACAAGAGAGAAATTAAAATTTCTTTGAATGTGACTTTACAAAGTGGAGGTTCAAAAGATGGGCTAGATGAAAAGATTAAAAATTTATTAGAACCTTATTTTTTACAGATGAGAAAGGAATGGGAAAAAGAAAAGTCCACAATA
>NZ_JAXDSS010000131.1:0-4378 GCF_034090345.1 Peptoniphilus sp.
ATCAAGAATTTGTGAAGTTTGCCAAAAGAGAGTACAACACTTTTAAGATTGATGTAACGGATAAAAATGTAGATAAAATAAAAAATGAAGTATTAGAAATTTTAAAAGGATATAGAGCTGATTTTAATAAATTAATTTTAGTTGGGAAAAATCAAGATATAGAATATATTTTAGAAATTCTTGAAAATAACGATTTTTATTATTTAAAGATAATGAATGAAACTAAGAACATAATAAATTATGAAGAACTTTCTAATTCTGATACCAGTGGGATTATTTCAGAAGTTTTAAAAAAATTAGGAAGTGATGAGCAAGCTATAAAGTATGGGATAGAGGCTCTATTGGAGACTGCAAATGAAAATTGAAGAACTTAATTTACAGGCGTTTGGAAAATTTAAAAATAAGAAAATTGAATTAAAAGACGGAATTAATTTGATTTATGGTGAAAATGAATCCGGAAAGAGCACCATATTCAAATTCATTGAAGGTATATTTTATGGATTTGCAAAAAGTGGTGTTCAAAGAAGAACTACTTCAGATTTTGAAAAGTATAGACCGTGGACTGAGAGTGAATATAAAGGCTCTATTGTTTTAAATAATGGCGATAGTTTTAGAATAATGAGAAACTTTGATAAGTATGAACTCGATTTTCACAATATGACAACAGGAGAAAATTTGAGTTCAGCAAGTGAGCTAAACAAGTTTGCAAAGATAAAACAGCCCGGGGTGTATTTACTCGATGTTGAAAGTTCGGTGTTTAGCAATTCATTTTTCATTGGACAGTTAGAATCAAAACTTGGTTCAGAAGTTGATACATTAAAGCATAGTTTGGAAAATTTTGCTACTTCTGGAGATGAAAAGTATTCTTTAATTGATGCGGTTGAAAATCTTGAGAAGAAAAGTGATGAATTGGGGCGTGAAAGTCGAAAGACTTCTCCGATAGGCAAGCTTTATCAGCAAATAGAACTTCTTAAAAAGAAAAAAAGTGAATTAAAAATAAATCTATCAAGATATGAAGAGGTAACTTCAGAATTTTTGGAACTTAAGCAAAGTTTGTATGAACAGAGAAAATTTGTAAGAAATTTAAAGTTATCAGATGACCAAAGAAACTATCAAAAAATAAAAAAATTTAGGAATAGTAAAGAAAATTTAGGCGAGGTAATTTCTGATACAGATTATGAAACTTTAATTGAAATAGATAGAGAGTATTCTAAGATAGAGAACAGACTAAATGAAGAGAGAACTTGCATAGATGTGGTCTGTGAATATGATGACATAGAAAAAGACTATGCGGAATTTAAAAAGTTATGTAGTAGAATAGATGAACTCAACAGAAATAATTTTTCTAAGGAAATTGAGTTGTTAAACCATGATTTAATAGTTTCTAAAGCTGAAGTTAATAAGCTGAATGGATATATGTTAATAGCTCTTGGTTTGGCGTTGTTGTCGGTTTTGGGAGCAGTTTACACTAGAAGATTTTATATTGGGATAGTTGCCATACCTCTATTGTTTTTTGCTTATTTAAAATTCAATCCATATAGAATGAAAAAGGCAGCAATGGATAGAATTGAAGATAGAATAAGTGACTATATGAAACAGTCTTCTGTAAAAACTCAAGAGAAAAGGGAAATGGACAATGTTTTTTCTGTATATATGAGAAAGTATAGATTAAATAGTTTGGAAGAACTTAGAGAGTTTTTTGAAGATGAAATTTCCAAATTGAATAAGATGGAAATTGAAAAAGATATAAGGAATGAAATAGAAGAAAATCTTAGGATTGAATTGGAAAAGAAATTAGAAAACTTCAATTTAAAAATAGTTGAGTTAGAAAGAAATTATTCCCTATCTTTCAATGAATTAAGAGAGAAGTATTTGTCAGATGAAGGGAAATCTTTAATACAAGATATTAAAAATAGCGAAAGTATTATAGAGCATATTTTAAATGGAAGAGATATTGAAGATTTAAATCATAATGTTGAAGTGGTAGACGGAAATTTGTTTGAAGAAGAGAGTGTATTGGAAGAATTGGAAGCTAAGTTTATAGAGCTTTCAGGTAAAATGAGCATAAATGATGCTAATTTTCACAAATTAACTGAAGTAGATGAAGAACTTAGTATATTGGAAGATAAATTACAAGAGCTTGAAGGAAATAAAAGTGCAATTCATAGGGCAATAGATGTGTTAAAAGAAATATATTCACAAAATAAAGAGGTATTTTTGCCAAAAATTGTGGGATTTATGACTGAGTTTATAAAAGATATAACATCTGGAAAGTACGATAGAATAGTTGTAGATGAAAAGTTTAACATTTTAGTAGAAGATAGAGCTTCCGGTAAGATGATTGAAGTTGATAAACTCAGCAATGGAACTGTTGACCAACTATATCTCGGGCTTAGACTTGCGATTTCAGAAATGATATATAAAAATGCACCTATAGTTTTAGATGACCACTTTATACAATATGATGATTTAAGGTGTAGAGAAACGCTTAAATTTTTGGATAATTATTCAAAGAAAAAACAAATAATAATATTTAGTGCAATGAGCAGAGAGTCTAAAATTTTAGATGAGATGGGCATTGCATACAACAAGGTGAATTTATGATATATGGGATAGGTGATTTACACTTTGACCCAATAGGTGAGAAACCTATGGATGTATTTGGGAGAAAGTGGATAAATCACAAGGAAAAGATAATTGAAAGTTGGAAGTCTAAAGTCAAAGATGATGATTTGGTATTGTTGCCGGGGGATATAAGTTGGGGGCTGAGACTTTCAGAAAGTGTTTTAGATTTAGAACTAATAGATAGTTTACCGGGATATAAGATAATTTCTAAGGGGAATCACGACTATTGGTGGAGTTCAATAACCAAATTAGATGAACTAAAACTTGAGAAGACAAAATTTTTGTATAATAACTCACACACTTTTGGGGATTATGCAATTGTTGGAACAAGAGGTTGGATATCTAAGGATATGAGTGAGTTTAAAAAGGCAGATGAAAAAATATATAATCGCGAGGTAATAAGGCTTGAAAATTCGATAAAGTCAGCTGAAAAAGGCAAGAAGCTTATAGCGATGATACACTATCCGCCATATAATCAAGATTTTTCGGCTAATGAATTTTCAAATTTATTGACAAAAAGTGGAGTGGGAATTTGTATATATGGGCATCTTCACGCTGAAGGACACAGACAAGTTTTTGAGGGAATTAAAAATGACGTCTTATATAAATGTGTTTCAAGCGATTATATAGATTTTAAATTACAGGAGATTGTTGATGGAAAGGGAAATTGAAGTAAAGTTATTGGGTTTAGATGTTGAAGATTTTAAATCCAAATTAACAAATATAGGCGCTGAAAAATTTTTGGAAGAAGACCAAGTTAATATAACTATAAATTCAAGTACACATGAAATAAATAGTGGCATTGGTTATTTGAGAATAAGAGAGTCTAAAAATTTAATAACAGGTGAAGATAAAAAGTATTTTACATTTAAGGAACAAATAACAGATAAAAATGTTAGAGAGAACATAGAACATACAACTGAAATATCTGATGTAATGGAACTTAGAAAAATTTTAGAACTTATGGGATATGATGTACAAATAGAGGGGAGAAAAAATAGAGTATCTTATAAGTTAAATAATATAAGGTTTGATGTTGATACATGGGACGAAGAAACATATCCTCACCCATATATTGAAGTTGAGGCTAATTCAGAAGAAGAATTATATGAAGTACTGAAAAATCTTCAAGTTGATAAGAAACACATTTCAACTCTTTCAATAGCGGAATTAAAAGACAGTATAGCAAAATAAATCGTGTGAGAGCACGATTTTTTTGTGCAAAAATAATGCGTCATAATTATAAATATGATATAATATTAAAAGGGTTGAGAAAATATAACTTAACATTAAATTAGGAGGGCTTATGGCTGGTTACAATTATATAAAATGGTTTAATGAGATTGGTAAAGACGATATATCACAAGTTGGTGGTAAGGGGGCTAATTTAGGCGAGCTTACAAGCATGGGGTTGCCTGTGCCACCAGGATTCTGTGTAACAGCAGGAGCATATGATGAATTTATAAATTATTCAGAACTTGATGAAATTGTAAGAATTTTAGTAAGTTCTCTTGACGTGGAAGATGTTGAAGCTTTGACAGATGTTTCAAAAGAAGTTAGAGATAAAATAAATTCATCTGAAATAAAGCCTGAGATAGAAGAAGAAATCAAAAGGGCCTATGCACAATTTGCGGAAGAAATAGGAGTAGAAAATCCTGAAGTTGCGGTTAGGTCTTCTGCAACTGCTGAAGATTTGCCAGATGCTTCATTTGCCGGACAACAAGATACTTATCTACACATAAGAGGCGAAGAA
>NZ_JAXDSS010000053.1:0-5974 GCF_034090345.1 Peptoniphilus sp.
CTATCCATAATTTCTGGAACTAAATTTCTTGACTCCTCAGTAGACATTTCGAAATTCGGAACTAAAGCATAAAATTTTAAATTTTCAGATACTTTCACCTTTGTAACTATACTTCCAAAAGCAATAGTATGCCCTCCAAAAATTGCTGCAGCAACATTATCAGGATGTCCCTCTATATCTGTTGCAAACTCTAAAATTTTATATTTATCAAGTTTATTCCCATTATATTGATTTGCTGCCATCAGACCTGCAACTATACACGTAGCCGATGAACCAAGCCCACGACTACATGGAATATTGGATACAACATTTATTTCAACTTCAGGACAAGCTATCCCCAGTTTTTCAAAATAATATTTAAATGATTTCAGAATTAAATTATTTTCTTTGGTCTTTCCCAATTTAAATTCAAATTCATTGTAAATATTAAAAGCTATTCCAAAGCTATCGAATCCTGGTCCTATATTAGCAGAAGTGGCAGGAACTCTTACTAACACATTATCCTCTCCCTCACAAATTTTTTAATATCAACTTTATCAATCACTATTTCTTCATGAAAATCAGTATTTACTTTTTCTAAAAACTCAACGTCATTTGAAAGTTTAGCAACTTCTTCTATTGCTTTTTCTTCGTCATCTGCACCTAAGCCTATTGCCTTTGAAATCTCCGTTGCAAATTTTACAGGAGATGCTGTAGAGACAATCAATATCTTTTTATCTTTGCCACCTAAATATTTCTCTGCAGCTTTTACTGCAACCGCTGTATGAGTGTCTATTAAATATTCAGATTTTTTATATATATCGTCTATAACTTTTAATGTTTCTTGCTCTCCACATGAAAAACCAAACATTTCTAAATCATTTTTATACTCAAATTTACCTGTTTCATTTAAACTCTTCATCAAACTATAAATTTCATTTGAATTACCCGATTTCAATGAAAGATAACGCTCTAAATTGCTTGAAACTAAGATATCCATAGACGGCGAATTTGTCTTATAAAACTCTCTATTAGTATCATAAACTCCAGTGTTTATAAAATCTTCAAGTATATTGTTCTTATTTGAAGCACATATAAACTCTTCTATTGGAAGCCCCATAAGTTTTGAAAAATATGCCGCCAAAATATTCCCAAAATTCCCAGTAGGAACTGCTACAGATATTCTCTCTCCATTATCTATAATTCCTTTGTTAACTAATTTATAGTAAGAGTAAAAATAATAAGCTATTTGAGGCACCAATCTTCCAATGTTAATTGAGTTTGCAGAAGTTAATATATGCCCTGCTTCTCTAAGTTCTTTTTTAAACTCTAAATCATTAAAAATTCTCTTTAGTGCAGACTGTGCATCATCAAAATTTCCATTAATAGCGACAGCCGTTGCATTTTTAGATCCCGAATTAATCATCTGTGCCCTTTGAATCAAGCTTATGCCATCTGTCGGATAAAATACAATTATATTTGTATTTTCCACTCCTGAGAAACCACTTATTGCCGCAGAGCCGGTATCTCCAGAAGTTGCAGTCAGTATCAACGTCTTTTCTTCAACATTGTCTTCTTCTTTTGCTATTTTAATCAATCTTGGAAGTAGAGAAAGTGCAAAATCTTTAAATGCTCTTGTCTCTCCATGAAATAATTCCATAAAATATAGGTTATCTACATTCTTTATCGGAATTATATCTTCTGGGAATTTATAATAAGCTTTTTCTATTTCTATTTTTAATTTTTCTCTATCTAAATCATCAAATATAGCTGATATAACCTTATACGCAAATTCTTTATAATCTAATCTCTCTATCTCTTCATTTGTAAAATTTACTTCTCTTATTTCTTCAGGAATGAAAAGTCCTCCATCATCAGCTAACCCTTTTAATAGAGCTTCTGAAGTTGAATTGACAAAACTATTTCCTCTTGTACTGTAATATTTCATTTTTAGCCTCTTATTTGTCCATCTCCAAGTAAAATATACTTATAAGTTGTAAGCTCTTTTAGTCCAACTGGACCACGTGCGTGTATTCTTTGAGTTGAAATTCCCATTTCAGCTCCAAGTCCAAATTCAGACCCATCTGTAAAGCGAGTGCTTGCATTTATATACACACAAGCTGAATCTACCTCATCTATAAATTTAGTAGCATTTTTTAAATTTTCAGTAACTATAGCTTCTGAATGATGAGTAGAATATTCATAGATATGCTCTATTGCTTCATCAATTCCAGATACAATTTTCATAGAAAATTCATAGTCTAAATATTCTTTTCCATAATCTTCATCAGTAACTTCAATCACATTTCTTATTTTCTCAGCGCTTTTTTCGCAACCATGAACTTTTAAACCATGTTTATCTACAATATCTTGTAGTCCATTATAAAATTCATCTGATATTTGTTCACTAACAAGTAAAGATTCAAGAGCATTGCACACTCCTATTCTCTGAGTCTTTCCGTTTTCAAAAATTCTAAGTGCTTTTTCTATATCTGCTGAGTCATCTACATATAGATGGCAATTTCCAACTCCAGTCTCTAAAATAGGTACTTTTGAATTTTCAACTACAGAGCTTATCAATCTTTGACTTCCCCTTGGAATTAAAAGGTCTACATATCCTCTTAGTTTCATAAGTTCAATTGAAGATTCTCTCTCCGTGTTTTCAATTAAATTGACCATATTCTCATCAAATCCAGCCTCTCTTATACCTTCTCTTATTGAATCAACAATTGCCTTATTTGAATTAATAGCTTCTTTCCCACCTCTTAAAATTATGGCATTTGAAGATTTAATTGCCAATATTGCAGCATCTAAAGTAACATTTGGCCTCGATTCATATATAACTGCCAACACTCCTATAGGAACTCTCTTCTTTCCAACTTGAATCCCATTAGGTAGTTTATCAACTTGATCCATATTTCCAACTGGGTCATTAAGTTTTATAATTACATCAATAGAATCTATCATAGCTTTTATTCTCTCTTCTGTTAAGAATAATCTATCTAATAATCCCTCGCTCATTCCACTATCTTTACCATTTTTTATATCAATGGAATTTGCTTTTAATACTTTTTCAGAATTTTTTAATAGGCTATTTTTAATTGAATTTAAAATAGTATTTTTTTCCAAGGTAGATAGTTTTCCAAGTTTTCTGCCAGCTTTTTTTGTATCTCTTGCAATTTCTATTAATTTATCTCTTAAAGATTGTTCCAATTTCATCTCCCCTAACTATCTTTCTGATATTTTTTAAATCATCAGAGTTAGCTATTACAACATCTATTCCCTTTTCCATACACATTGTACAAGCTTTTATTTTTGTTGCCATACCACCCGTTCCAACACTTGAGTCTGAATCTTTGGCCATAGATTTTAAATTTTCATCTATTATATTCACTTCTTTAATTAATTCTACATCGCTATTTTTATTTGGGTCATCTGTATATAATCCATCTATATCTGATAATAAAATCAATAAATCAGCATCTATAAGTCTAGCCACTACAGCTGATAAAGTGTCATTATCGCCAAACATAATTTCAAAAGTTGAAATAGTATCATTTTCATTTACAATTGGAACTACATCCATCTTCATCAACTGATCAAATGTATTACGTGCATTTTCACTCATTTTCTCATCTGTTTCTATCACCTTTGTAAGTAATACTTGACCTACTTTATATCCATATTCACCAAAAGATCTGTTATATGTATTCATAAGCGCAACTTGTCCAACTGCTGAAGTAGCTTGCTTACCTATGGTATCTCTTGGTCTTTTCCCCATTCCAAGTTGTTTCGCTCCACAAGCAATTGCACCTGACGAAACTAACACAACATTTATTCCTTTATCTTGTATATTTGAAATCTCCTTAGCTAACTCTTCTATTCTTTCAATATTAACTGCTCCGTTTTTATGAGTTATTGAAGATGATCCTATTTTTATTACTATTTTTTCCAATTTATTACTAAAATGTCTCATTCTTCCCTCCGAATAATATTACTGTTTAATATACTACACTGACTTTTCTAATTCAATAATATAATGATTAATATATTTAATATTTCTAGAGTTGTCAAACATATGTGACAACTTTAGAATTCAAAAATAATTCATTTATTATTTTATTTGCAATTTACATGTATTGTATGTTAAAATAAATGAGTTATAAAACCCGACGGTATGGTCGAGGAATGAGAAACCTGAGGAGGTGCGATTATGTCAAAGAGATGTGAAATATGCGGAAAGACTAAATCATTTGGTAATACTATTTCTTTTTCTCATAAAAGAGGTAACAGAACTTGGTCTCCTAATATAAGAAGAGTTAGAGCACTTGTTAATGGTCAACCTAAGAAAATCAATGTTTGTACAAGATGTCTTAGATCTGGAAAAGTTGAAAGAGCCATTTAAATTTTCAGGACTGTTCTAGCAGTCCTTTCTATCTTCATTTATTTAAGTACTTAAGTACTAAGCCCAGATAGCTCAGTCGGTAGAGCAGAGGACTGAAAATCCTCGTGTCGCTGGTTCGATTCCGGCTCTGGGCACCAGAGATCTTGTTTAGGTCTTATATTTAATTAGTTTAAAACCCAATTCTTTTTGAAGATTGGGTTTATTTTTATATACTATAAAATTTTTATTCCATATTTTTTAAAATACTTGTAAGTTTCTCTTTACTAAAGTTGTACTTGCTATTACAAAAATGACACATTACTTCAGCTTTTCCATCTTCTTCTATTATGGCTTCTAATTCATCTTTTCCCAACGAAATTAAAGAATCTTCTACTTTTTCAAGAGAACAATCACAATTAAATCCTATTTCTTTTTCATCCAAGATTTTTATTTCAAAACCACTCATTACAGCTTCAACTATTTGTTCAGGAGTCATCCCTCTATCTAACATAGAGGTTATTGATTTTAGCTTATAAATATTCTCTTCAATTTTTGATATACACTCATCATTAGCTCCAGGCATCAATTGTAGAATAAATCCTCCAGCAGCTTTTACTGAATAGTCCACATCTACAAGCACACCTAAAGATACAACAGATGGCACTTGATCTGACCTATAAAAGTAGTTTGCCAAATCCTCGGCTATTTCACCACTTATTAGCTCAACTTTCCCAATGTAAGGTTCTTTAAGTCCTTGATCAGCAACAACTGTAAGAGTTCCTTTCCCCACAATTTTACCAACGTCTAATTTCCCATCAGATTCTCTTATATCTGCATCAGCCATAGGATTGTTGACATATCCCTTTACAATTCCATTCATCTTTGCAGTTGCTATTATCTGACCTATATCTCCATCACCTTTTATATTTATAGTAAGTGTATCTGCTTCATTTTTTAAATTTTCAGACATCAATGCTGCTGCCGTTAAAGTCCTCCCCAATGCAGCAGTTGCCGTTTTCGAAGTATTGTGTATCTCTCTTGCCTTTTCAACCATATTTTTAGAGCTACAAGCAAAAATTTTAACTTGTGCGTCTTTATCAATTGCTCTTACTAAATAATCCATTTTACCTCCCAGCAACAAAAGTCAATCTACTGCATTTAGCTAAATCAACTCTATTACTATAATCATCAAAAGTTTTTACATTATACCCTATTTCTTTTAATTTATCTATAATATAATCTGTCTCATATGCTTTTTGAAAGTGCTCTTCATAAAATCTATCATATAAATATCCTACTTCTTTAAAAAAGTTTACAGAATAAGTGTTTAAACATTCTTTTTCATCATAAAAATTTTCCCAGATATAAAATACTCCATCACTTTCATCAACATACGTCTCTTTCATTGTTTCAAATTTATATATTGAATTCATATCAAAAATAAATAGACCACCATCATTTAAATGCTCGTAAACCCATTTAAATAATTTTTCTAATTCTTCTTCTTTCAAAATATAATTTATTGAATCACAACTTGATACAACTAAGTCATATTTTACATTGAACATTAAATTTTGCATATCTTGTTTATAAAAATTAACACTCTTATTT
>NZ_JAXDSS010000121.1:0-16319 GCF_034090345.1 Peptoniphilus sp.
GCTTTACATTATTTATTAATATAAATTTCACATAATAATATATTAATTTTGATTGCTAAAGTAATTAAATGACAAAATAATAAGCTTATATATTTAAAATAGAAGGGAGATAAATATGGAAATTTTGTTGAATCCGGTAATCATATCGGTAATTGTATTATCTGTTTTGTGTTTACTTAAGTTGCCGGTTTTATTAGCACTATTAGTATCAGCGTTAATTGCAGGTTTGGCAGCAGGTATAGGACTGACAGAATCTATCGGAATATTTGTTGGCGGCATGGGTGGAAACGCTAACACAGCTCTTAGCTATATTTTATTAGGTGCGTTGGCATATACAATAAATAAAACTGGAGCAGCGGATATATTGGCAAAAAAGATAGCCTCAGTAGTAAAAGGAAATAAGTTTACACTGGCTATTATAATAACTTTAACAGCTATGGCATCAGGGACCATTGTACCAATACATATTGCTTTTATACCAATATTAATTCCGCCACTACTATCTTTGATGAATAAGATGAAAATGGATAGAAGAATGCTTGCAATTTGCTTTGGATTTGGATTAAAAGCACCATACATAACAATACCTATAGCATATGGAGCGATTTTCCATGGAATTATTAAAGATTCAGTTAACTCAGCAGGACTTAACGTTGGGCTATCTGACATTTGGAAATCAACTTGGATGGCCGGTTTAGCTATGCTTGTTGGGTTGGTATTTGGACTAATCTATTTATCTAAAGATAGAAATTATGAAGATAAAGATGAAGATAAAAATAAAGAAACAAAAGAAGTTGTAATAGAGCTAAAGCATTGGCTTACACTGGCGGCAGGCATTGTAGCTTTAGTTGTCCAACTTATAACAGAGTCTTTACCTTTGGGAGCTTTAGCAGCTCTAACACTTTTAATTGCTACTAGAGTTATAAAATGGAATGATATACAAGAGATGTTAGACGGCGGTATTAAATTGATGGGATTCATTGCATTTGTAATGTTGATAGCATCAGGATATGCGACTGTAATTAGAGAAAGTGGAGCAGTAGATAGTTTGGTAGAAAGTGCATTTGCTTTATTAGGCGGCTCTAAGCTGGCAGGCTCTTTTACAATGATAGCATTAGGTTTGGTAATTACCATGGGAATAGGAACTTCTTTTGGTACAGTACCCGTTATAGCGGCTATATATGTTCCTCTAGCAGTAAAACTCGGTTTTTCTCCAGCCGCTATAATTTTTATGATAGCAGTTGCAGCAGCTTTAGGGGATGCAGGCTCTCCGGCATCTGATACAACACTTGGACCTACAGCAGGATTAAACGCAGATGGGCAACATGACCATATTTGGGATACATGTGTTCCTCAATTTATTTGCTATGATATTCCATTGTTAATTGTTGGTATAATTTGGCCGCTATTTATATAAGGATTAAAAAATGAAAAAATTACTTTTAAAAGACTGCAAAGAAATATTGACAATTAGGGAAGATGCCGATGATTTAATCGGCATCGTCTCTAACAAATCAATATTAATAGAAGAAGATAGAATAAAAAAAATAGATGACTATTCAAAAATTGACATAGACTCTGAAACTGAGGTTATAGATTGCAAAGATAAAATAATAATGCCGGGCTATGTAGACTGTCATACACATTTGATTTTTGGAAAGAGCAGAGTTGATGAATATGCAGCTTCTTTAACTATGTCAGCTGAAGAAGTTAAGAAAAAAGTTGGATTAGTTGGGTTAGCATCATCGATGTATTCTACAAAAAATGCAACAGATGAAGAATTATTGCAATCTTCATTAACAAAACTTAATAGAATGCTTAAAACAGGTACAACTACAGTTGAAATAAAGTCTGGATATGGCATAGATAAAGAAAATGAGCTAAGACAATTGAGGATTATAAAACAAATGGGAAAATATACTCCTCAAACTATACTGAGTACATATCTTGGGGCTCATTATTTTGATGTGGAAATGGGCAAAGAAAAGTATATTCAATACATGATAGATGAGGTTATGCCAATAATAAGAGATGAAGACTTAGCAAAGTTTTGTGACGTATGGTGTGATGATGGATACTATACTGCTGAGGATTCTAGAAAAATTTTATCTGCCGGTTTGAGCTTTGGTATGGTTCCTACTATGCATACTGAATGTTATTCTGCAATAGGTGGCGCAAGAGTCGGAGCTGAATTAAAAGCAGCTAATGTTGGACACTTAAATTATTTAGAAGATGAAGATATAGAATATTTAAGAGATAATGGAGTTGTTGGGGTGCTTATTCCGGGAACAGATTTTTCAGTAAAACATCATAAACCATTTAATCCAAGACCTATGATTGATAAAGGGCTTATTATTGCAATAGCAACAAACTTAAATCCGGGTAATTGGATTGAATCAATGCCTTTAGCTATGTCAATGGCTTGTAGAAATCATGGAATGACTCCGGAAGAGGCAATTAGAGCAGCGACACTTGGAGGTGCAAAAGCTCTTAAAATAGAAAGAGATTATGGATCTATAGAAGAAGGGAAGTTTGCAGATATTCAAATTCTTGAATCTGATAATTATAAAAACTGTATCTATAAAATAGGTGTAAATGAAGTTAATATTATTATAAAGAAAGGAAAAATTGTTTTTAAAGCTTAGGAGGTATTGAAAATGGATTATAGAGATATTATTGAATTAATTTTAGATGAAAATGACTTTACTGTTGGGGGAGGTTCTTCATCCGCTATAGCAGGTGCTTTTGGTTGTGGACTGATGGGAATGGTAATAAATTTATCCAAAGGAAAAGATTATGGATATTCTGATGAAAAGTATGATGAACTTTTAAAAGAACTAAAAGAATTAAAAGCTAAATTCTTGCAAGGTGCGGTCGATGATAATGAAGCATATATGTTAATTGTAAATGCTTATAAGCTACCTAAGTCAACAGAAGAAGAAAAAATTACAAGAAAAGCAGCGATACAAAATGCAGGAATAAGAGCAGCAGAAGTTCCTATGTCAAATGCAACATTAAATAAAAAACTTTTAGAAATAGGTGAAGGACTTCTTAAGAATTCAAATCCGGCTTGCGGAACGGATTTAAATGCGGGCATGGAATTTGCTAAGATGGGAATCAAAGCTGGAAAAGAAAATGTAGAAGTAAACTTACCATTGATAAAAGATGAAAAAATTGTTGGAAAATTCAAGAAAGATTTAGAAAATTTATAAAGCATTGATTGAATAATAAACTATATGTAAATTTTATTTTGGAGGAGGATTTATAATGGAAAAAATAATTAAAATTAATGGAAATGATTTAACGATAGAAGATGTAGTTCAAGTTGCAAGGTTTGGTGCAAAAGTAGAAATAGATGAAAAGCAAAAAACAGAAATACTTAAGTCAAGAACTTATGTTGAAAATGCATTGGCAAGCGGACAGGCGATTTATGGAATTAATACAGGGTTTGGGAAGTTTTCAACTGTTTCTATTTCAGAAGAAGAATTAGATTTACTACAAAAAAACTTGATTTATTCAGATGCATGTGGCGTTGGAGACCCTTTTGACACAGAAATAGTAAGAGCTATGATGGTTTTAAGAGCAAATTCAATATGCAAGGGGTTCTCAGGTGTATTGATGAGAACAGTTGAATGTCTGATAAATATGTTAAATAAAGGAGTGCATCCAATAGTGAGGGCTAAAGGCTCTGTAGGGTCTTCAGGGGATCTATGCCCATTAGCACATATGGTGTTGCCTATGATAGGTGAAGGAGAAGCGGAATACAAAGGAGAAGTTCTCAGTGGCGCAGAAGCTATGAAGAGAGCCGGATTAAAACCTATTACTTTAAAAGCTAAAGAGGGTTTGGCGCTTATCAATGGAACTCAAGCTATTATGGGAAATGCAGTTATGGCTACATATGACGCTGAAAAATTACTTAAGCAAGCAGATATTGTAAGTGCTTTAACAGTTGATGCACTAGGCGGAATAATAGACGCATTTGATGAAAGGATAAATTTAATTAGACCACACCAAGGTCAAATAGATACAGCTGAAAACATGAGAAGACTTTTATCAGAATCTAAAAATGTAACTAAACAAGGCGAAGTTAGAATGCAGGATTCTTATAGTTTAAGATGTATTCCTCAAATTCACGGAGCATCAAGGATAGCTTTTGAATATGTAAAAAAAGCTGTAGAAGTAGAAATTAATTCAGTAACAGATAATCCATTAATCTTCCCGGGAGAAGATGGAGCTTGCATATCAGGCGGGAATTTCCATGGACAACCAATAGCGATAGCGATGGATACTCTTGGAATATTGGTATCTGAAATAGCGAATGTATCTGAAAGAAGAATAGAAAAAACGGTGAATCCCGCACTTTCACATGGGTTACCGGCTTTCTTGGTTAAACATGGAGGAATAAATGATGGATTTATGATTCCTCAATATGTAGCCGCAGCTTTAGTTTCAGAAAACAAAGTGTTGGCACATCCGGCCTCAGTAGATTCAATTCCCACTTCAGCAAATCAAGAAGACCATGTAAGTATGGGTACTATTGGAGCAAGAAAGGCAAGACAAATAGTAGACCATGCTCAACACGTAATAAGCATAGAACTTATGTGTGCGGCACAGGCGGCAGATTTTGGGGAAGCTGATAAATTGGGAATTGGCTCAAAAGAAGCCTATAAAGTTTTAAGAGAAAATGTAACCTTTATGGAAAATGATAGGATATTCTATCCGGATATGGATAAATCGTTTGAAGTGATTAAATCAGGTGAATTATTAGATAGAGTTGAATCAGTTGTTGGAGAGTTAAAATAAAGGAGTAAATTATGAGCAAGGTATTGATGGCAGAAGTAAATATAAGTGAAGGTACAGATCTCAGTATTGTAGAAAAAGTTAAAGAAGCTTTTTTAACAGTTGATGGAATAGAAGTTATAGATATTGATTCTAATGCAGACCATAACAGAACAGTCTTCACATACAAGGGAGAACCTCAAAATGTACTAGAAGCTACAAAAAGATTGGCAGCAAAAGCTGTTGAATTAATAGATATGACTAAACATAAAGGTTCACATCCAAGAATAGGGGCTGTAGATGTAGTTCCTTTTATTCCTGTAAGAGAGATAACAACGGAAGAAGCAGTAGATATAGCTAAAGAATTTGGAAAATATTTAGGAAGTCTTGGAGTTCCCGTTTATTTCTATGAAGACGCACAGGAAAAAGAATATAGAAAAGCTCTTCCGAAGATTAGAAAAGGACAGTATGAAGCTTTAGAAGAGAGAATGAAAGATGAAGAATGGTATCCTGATGAAGGGCCTAAAGAATTCAATCCAAAATCCGGGGCAACTGTAACAGGGGCCAGATTTCCATTAGTTGCATTTAATATAAATTTAGATACTGAAAACCTTGATATAGGAAAAGAAATAGTTAAATCTGTCAGAGCAGCCGCTGGTGGTTATACTTATGTAAGAGCAATAGCACTAAGTCTTGAAGAAAAGAAACAAGTTCAAGTTTCTATGAATATGATTAACTATGAAAAGACACCAATACACAGAGTTTTTGAAACTATAAAATCTGAAGCTAATAGATATAGTGTAAATATTGTAGATACAGAGTTGGTAGGGCCTGTGCCTATATATGCAATAAGGGACATTCTTGATTTTTATCTAAGAATTTCTAAAGATTTTTCTATGGATCAAATTTATTCATAAAAAGTCAAAAAATTTTTCAATTATGGAATATCTTTTGACGTTTTATAGATAGGAAAATGTTAAACTCGCCTTGTAAAAAGTCTAGGAGGTATGACTAAATTATGAAAAGAGTAATGTGTATTCCTAACTATTCAGAAGGAAGAGACTTAGAAAAAGTAGATAAGATAGTAGAATGCTTTAGAGCAAAAGAAAATGTAAAGCTTGTAGATTACCAACCTGACAAGGATCACAACAGAACAGTTGTTGAAGTAATTGGTGAACCTGAAGCTATAATTAAGGCTGTTATAGAATCTGTAAAGGTAGCTCAAGAAGTTATAGATATGACTAAACATGAGGGAGCTCACCCAAGAATGGGGGCTGTTGACGTTGTTCCTTTCGTGCCTATTACAGAAGTTACAACAGAAGATTGTGTAGAATATGCAAAAGAAGTTGGTAAAGCAATAGGAGAACTAGGAATTCCTGTTTACCTATATGAAGATGCAGCTACAACTCCTGGAAGACAAAATCTTGCAAAAGTTCGTAAAGGACAATATGAAGGATTCTTTGAAAAGATTAAAGAAGAAGAATGGAAACCGGATTTCGGACCACAAGAAATGAACGCAAAGAGTGGTGCTACTGCAGTTGGAGCAAGATTCCACCTTGTAGCATTCAATGTAAACTTAAATACAGATAAAGTAGAAATTGCTGATGCAATTGCTAAAAAAGTAAGACACATTGGTGGTGGACTTAGATTTGCCAAGGCTATAGGACTTCCACTTGAAGAAAGAGGACAAGTTCAAGTATCTATGAACCTTGTAAACTTTGAAAAGACAAGAATTTACCAAGCGCTTGAAATGGTAAAATCTGAAGCTAAGAGATATGGTGTAACTGTATACGGAACAGAAATAATCGGCATGGTTCCGCTACAAGCTTTAATTGATTCAGCGGCATACTATATGCAAGTTGAAGAATTTAGCGCTGAACAAGTTATAGAAACATTATTAATTGAGGAGTAATAAATAGATGGCAGAATTTTTAACAGATATAGAGATAGCAAATTCCATTGAAATGGAACCGATAGTTGCAGTAGCTGAAAGAGCCGGTCTTAATTCAGATGATTTAGAACTTTATGGAAAATATAAAGCTAAAATATCTCTTGATGCTATTCATGAATTAGACAAAAAAGAAGATGGCAAATTAGTTCTTGTAACAGCAATCACTCCAACTCCGGCTGGAGAAGGAAAGTCAACTGTATCAATTGGTCTTTCTCAAGGACTTAACAAAATGGGTAAAAATTCAGTTGTAGCTCTTAGAGAACCATCTTTAGGACCTGTTTTTGGCGTTAAGGGTGGAGCTGCCGGTGGTGGATATTCTCAAGTAGTTCCTATGGAAGATATCAACCTTCACTTCACTGGAGACCTTCACGCAATGACAGCTGCTAACAACTTATTATCAGCTCTTATTGACAACCACATTCACCAAGGAAATGCTCTAAGAATTGACTCAAGAAATATTACTTGGAAGAGAGTTATCGACATGAACGATAGAGCTATTAGAAACATTGTCATTGGAATGGGTGGAAAAGCTTGTGGATTTACAAGAGAAGACCATTTCATGATAACTGTAGCTTCTGAAATCATGGCAGCTCTTTGTTTAGCAAGCGGTTTAACTGACCTTAAAGAAAGACTTGCTAGGATGATTGTAGCTTACAACCTTGATGGAGAACCTGTAACAGCAGGACAATTAGAAGCTCAAGGAGCTATGGCTATGCTTCTTAAGGATGCGATAAAGCCAAACATTGTTCAAACTCTTGAACATACTCCGGCACTTATCCACGGTGGACCATTTGCAAATATCGCTCATGGATGTAACTCATTAATCGCTACAAAATTAGGACTTAAACTTTCTGATTACCTTGTAACAGAAGCAGGTTTCGGTGCTGACCTTGGAGCAGAAAAATTCTTCGATATCAAATGTAGACTTGGTAACCTTAAACCTGATGCAGTAGTAATCGTAGCTACTATAAAAGCTCTTAAGATGCACGGTGGAGTGGATAAGAAAAATTTAAAAGAAGAAAATGTAGAAGCGTTGGAAACAGGATTTGCAAATCTTGGACGTCACATTGAAAATGTAAAGAAATTTGGTCTTCCGGTTGTTGTTGCAGTTAATAAATTTGCATTCGACACAGAAGCTGAAGTTAACAAATTAATCGAGAAATGTGCTGAATACGGAGTAGAAGTTTCACTTTCTGACGGATGGGCAAAAGGTGGAGAAGGAACACTAGACTTAGCTGAAAAAGTTGTTAGAGCTTGTGAACAAGAAAACAACTTCCACTATCTATATGATGTAGAAGCTTCAATTCCTGAAAAACTTAATACTATAGTTACTGAAATTTATAGAGGAGCTAAAGTTGTTCTTACAGCGGCAGCTAAAAAACAAGTTAAGAAACTAGAAGAACTTGGATTAGACAAAATGCCAATTTGCATGGCTAAAACTCAATTCTCATTCTCTGATGATAAGAACGCAGTAAATGCACCGGAAGGATTTGAAATTACAGTTCAAAACGTAAGAGTTTCTGCAGGTGCAGGATTTATCGTTTGTGAAACTGGTGATATCATGGTAATGCCGGGTCTTCCAAAAGTTCCAGCAGCTAACAAGATGGACGTTGATGAAAACGGAAAAATGGAAGGTCTATTCTAAGGAGGAAATATGTTAAAAGAGTTAACAGTAGCAGGATTTGTAGCAGAAACTTCTTCTGATTCTCCGGCACCGGGGGGTGGATCAGTTTCAGCTCTTGCAGCAGCTCAAGCAGCAGCGCTTTTGGGAATGGTTGCAAACCTAACAGTGAAGAGCAAAAAATATGAAGCGGTGCATGAAGAAATGCAAAAATATGCTGAAGAATTAAAAGAACTTGAATTAGATTTCGTAGAAGATATTGACAGAGATTCAAACTCATTTAATGGTGTTATGGCAGCATTTAAGTTACCAAAAGAAACTGATGAAGAAAAAGCTGTAAGAACAAAGACAATTCAAGAAGAATATAAAAAAGCAGCTAGTGTACCTCTACAAGTTGGTCTAAAAACTCTTAAGTTATTAGATTATGCAGGAGTTTTAATTGAAAAGGGAAACTCTAACGCTATAACTGATGTAGGAGTAGGTCTATTAAACTTAAAACTTGCAGTAAGAGGAGCTTTCTACAATGTAAAAATCAATCTTGGTTCAATTAAAGATGAAGCATTTGTAGCAGATACTAAAAAACAAATGGCAGAAGCACTTGAAAAAGTTGAAGCTGTAACGGCACCTCTACTTGAAAAAATAGAAGCTGCAATAGAATAATAAAAGCAAAAAGGGGGGACATCCCCTCTTTTTGTTTAAAGATTTTTAAAGGTGAAGTATGAAGTATTTACTTGTAGATATAGGCTCTACATATACTAAATTAACACTCGTAGATACAGAGAAAAGAAAAATAATAGCAAAATCTAAAGATATAACCACAATAAAAACTTCTGTGATGGATGGTTTTAAAAATGCTTTAAAAAAAATAGAAAGTGAAATCGGAAAGGTAGAGTATGACAAAGCCATAACTTGTTCATCTGCAGCGGGAGGTCTGAAAATGGTAGCAGTAGGGCTGGGGAAAAATCTTACAGCTGAGGCTGCTAAAAGATCAGCACTTGGAGCAGGAGCGAGAGTGCTTAAAACTTTTTCTTATGAGTTGGACTTATCTAAAGTTAGAGAAATAGAAGAGTTGAATCCGGATATTATATTGCTATCAGGGGGAACAAATAATGGAAATAAATTTAATATATTACACAATGCTAAAATGCTTTCTGAATTAAAGATAAAAGTTCCGATTGTAATTGCGGGAAATGAGCAAGTTTCAGATGAAGTAGCTGAAATTTTAAATGGATTTGAAACTTATGTTACAGAAAACGTAATGCCAACAGTAAATGAATTAAATGCAGACCCAACAAGAAAAATTATTAGGGATATTTTTATGAGAAGGATAATTTTTGCAAAAGGATTGTCTGAATATAGAGAGTGTGTAGGAGAAGTGCTTATGCCTACTCCGGATTCTGTATTGCAAGCGGCGAGGTTGCTTTCAGTTGGAACTGAAAATGAATCCGGGCTTGGAAATTTAATTTTAGTTGATATAGGCGGAGCGACAACTGATGTTCATTCTATAGGATATGGACTTCCTGAAAATAACGAGATTAGATTTGAAGGATTAAAAGAGCCATTTGACAAGAGAACTGTTGAAGGAGATCTTGGAATGAGATATTCTGCGGTTAGTTTGTATGAATCAGTTGGAGAAGCGGAACTCAGAGAATATCATTATGCAGATTATAAAACGGAATGTAAGAGAAGAAGCGAAGACATAATGATGGTTCCGAGTACAGAACAAGATAAAAAGATAGATGTTTCAATTGCAAAAGCTTGCGTAAATCACTCTTTAGATAGACACGTTGGAAATTTGAGAAAAGAGTATTCAAACGGAAGATATATCTATTATCAAAGCGGAAAAGATTTATCGAGTTTTAACACAATAATAGGAACAGGAGGCGTTTTAGTCCATTCTGAAAATCCTGAATTTATTTTAGAGACGAAGAATGCGCCACTGTATCCAAAAGAACCTATAAAGTATCTGGATAAGGAGTATATACTCTCAGCAATGGGACTTTTGGCAACAGAGGATAGAGAAGCAGCACTGGAAATAATGAAGAATACAATAGAAAAATTATAAATAAAAACAAACCCATCTTAGACCAAGAAAGATGGGTTTAAAATGTAATTTATGTATTAATCACTAATCTTTAGTATATTTAAAATATAAAACAACAGCTACCAAAAATGATAACTCAAAGCATACAGAGTAAATAGAATAAGCAGGCTCTATAAGATTGTTTATAACTACGGCCATAAATATTTTATCTATTATAACAGGATAAAATATTAAAAGTAATAGTAGTAATTTTTTCTTATTATTCATATTAACCTCAAAGTACTAAAGTATCGTTTTTAATAGTATACTATATTTTTTAATAAAGTAGTAATATGAAAAAGTTATATAAAATAAAAAGGGAGCTCAATAGAACCCCCTAAATCTTTTATAAGTTGCTTATTTCAAAATTATCTCTGAATTTATCTAAATTTGCAATTGCATTTTCTTTATAGAAATCTTCTTTTTCGGTAAATAAACCGACAAATTCATCATTTATTATATCGTGGTCAAGAGACTTAAATATTTTATAGCCTGCAAAATAAACAGTGCCAAGCGCTCTAGGGTCTTCCATTTTAGAGGCAAATTCAAATGCTGTTCTTAAATGTTCGGATGCACTTTTATAGTTTTTATCTTCAACTTCACAAAGCGCCATATAAGCATCCAAGACAGGACGTTTCCAGAATGAGTCGAACTGTCCATAAAGAGAATATGCTTTGTTAAATTCTTCTTTTGCAAGTTCGAGTTCATTATTTGCAAAATGTGATTTTCCTTTATTTATATAGAAAACAGAGAGAGAGGAAAGAGCATTTTTATTTTTTGAAAGCTCAATGGCTTTTTCAAATTTACCAATAGCTTCTTTGAACTCTAAATCTTGGAATCTAATTTCGCCAATGTAGTTGTAAGCTGCAGCTATATTGATTGCATATCTATTTGCGACTTCATCCGTTACTGTAAAGGTGTTGATTGACTCTGTAAAAAGTTTTTCTGCAAGGAATGTGTTGCCAATCATCATATTATAAAGACCTTTTAATCTGAGCAGTATTCCGATCTCTTTATGGTAGTTGCAGATTACCGCTAAATCTAGCGCTGCTTCAATATATTCAAGCATATCTTTAGAGTTGTTAGTTTGGATATTATAGAAAATCATTTGTTTATATCCATCTAAGATATAGTCTTTATTGTCGATTTCTTTAGCTTTAGATATTACATATTTTATATCTTCAATTCCCTCTTGATAAGAACCATCTCGTATCAAGTATCTGCCCTTCATGTAATAAAATTCAACTTCAAGTTGTTTTACGTCTTCTTCATTTTCATTTTTCTTAATATCTGAAAAATTATCTTCTAGTTTATCAAACATCTCTTGAATTTTATCCCTTGAAATATAAATTTTTGCATCTTCATCCAGTTCAGATACATTTAATATAGGAAATAGCTCGTGAGAAAAATTTAGATAGTAGTTCAAGGTTTCTAATTTATATTTGATGCTCTTTAAATTTTCTCCTGCACTTGAATAGTGGTAAACAAGTTTTGAATAAGTATATAGACTTTTATTATTTTTTAAGTCAGCTTCTAGAAGTTGTCCAATTCTCTTGTGTAAAACTTTTTTCTTTGAATTGGCTTGTGTCATGTATATATACTCTCTGAGTTTTGAATGAGTGAACATAATTCTGGTATCATTTTTATGCTCTCTTTCAGTTAATATATTTGCATTTTCTAAATTTTCTAAAAGACCTATAATGTCAAACTCACCTTGTCCACTTATTTCGGTTACTTGAGAGAGAGGGGCTTCATCGTAGAAATAGCTTACTATATCGAGCAAATCTCTTTCCGGTTTTGAAAGATAGGCAAATCTTGACTTCATTGCATCTATCATTTCTTGTGTCATAAGATTAGAAGAATTCGATGATTTTAAGAGATTAATATATTCAGATAAAAAAAGAGAATTGCCTTCTGTTTCGGAATATATTCTATCAATCAGTTCATCTTTGATTGGAGTCTCAGGAAGAGCTTTTGATACAAACTCTGCAGTGTCGTCTCTTGAAAATCTATCCAATTCAATTTTTTCAAGTAAGTTATATTTAATTAATGTGCTGACCATATCTTCAAAATCTCTATTAAATTGTTTTCTTGATGTCATAAAAAACATAGCTTCTTTATTTAGCCTCAATATGACAGAAGTAAGTAATTTAATAGATGTTTGATCCATCCATTGAATATCTTCAAAGATCAGTATTAAATTTTGCTTGTCTGAAATTTTTTTTATAGCTTCAACTATAACTTGGGTAAGTAAATCAAAATTCAAAGGTTGTATGTTTTCTAATAAAATTATGTCTTTGGCAGAGTCTTCAAAAGCTGGAAATAATTTTTTTATAGTTATATCCCAGAAAGTAGGAAGTGGAATTTTAAGTTCTTTTAAAAGTTTTCCTATTTTATTTATCATTACGCCTATAGGTCTAAGGGCATAATTTTCTTCTGCTTGATAACAAAAAGCTTCTAATATAGTAGTGTTGGAATCAATTTGTTCAAAGGCCTTTCTCTTGAGGGCGCTTTTACCAATTCCGGCTTCGCCATACAAAACTATTGATTTTAAATTATCGGTTTTGAAAAATTTCAAATTTTCCTGAATCGCAGCCAGTTCATCAAACCTACCAAAGAAATATTCATCATGAGACTTAGGACGCTTGTTATTTAAATTTATACGCTTTATTGATTCTTCATAAATTTTTTTTGTCTCTAAATCAGGGCTTACACCAAGTTCATCTTGTAATAACTTGGTCAAGTTATAATAAGTTTCTATAACTTTTCCGTTTCTTCCGGTTTTTTGATAAAATTTCATAAGTAGACGGAAATTTCTTTCGTCATATTCATCAATTTGAGTTAGTTTATTAATTTCTTTTTCGACATTTTCATAATTTTCTTCAGCAATGTCTTTTTCTAATTTATCATAAGAAGTTGAAATAAATTTTTCTTCAAAGTAGTTACGCATTTTAGTAACCCAGTATTCATAAGATTCAGCTTCTTTTATAAAAAAACCTTGTAGGAATTCACCCTTGTAAAGGTTTAAATGTTCTATTGGATTTTGATTAAAGAGGTCTGCATCACATTGAATATCTAAATTTTTATCTATCTCCAAAACAGATTTTTTAGGAGAAATTATAAAGTCTATTCCAACACACTTTTTTGCTTGATAAATAGCATTTCTAAGATTCTTTTTAGCTGTTTTTTCGTTTTCATCAGGCCAAAGTAAATTGGCAATTTCATCTCTAGTTATAAATTTATTTAACACAAGATAATATATCAAAGCATTTATCTTGCTATAAGGAAATAAAATTTGTTTTCCATTTAAATAAAATTGGGGGACACCAAATAATTGTAAATAAATTTTATCCATTATTTCACCTCTTAACACAATTTTATGATATGAAAACATTTAAGTCAAATATTATTGTGAATCATAAAAATTTTTAGACGTTTTGAATTTAGACGTTTTAAAATTGTAAGTTTGAACTTAAAATATTAAATAAAACTTAAAACTAAATTTTAGATAGAATAGACGAAAACATTTTATTTAATAACAATTATCAGTAAATTTTTAAGTTTAATTCTTATAGTAAAAGCTTGATGAATTTGTAAACAGATAATTATTTATAAATTTGATTTTATTATTTTAAGATTAAATTTTCTTTAAAGAAAATAAATAAATTGTTAGAATCTATAAGAAAAAACAATACAATAATGTAAAATAAAAAGAATTTTATTTTTTAATGGATTGAAAAATTAAAAGAAATTTATTATAGAACTATAAAATATCTTTTTGAGTCAAATAAATTTAAATAAATATTAAAAATTTAAAAATATTTTTTAATAATATTTACAGTAAAAACAAAGAAAAACAATAGTGAAAATGTTTTTAAAGACGATAATTAGACGTTTTTTGCAAAAAAAGCTTGCTTTTCGTAGATTAAAGCAAGGTCTATTGTAACGTTATAACGAAGTAAAATAAAATTTTATATAATAAATCGTATTAAATTTAATAATAGTTGACATCTAATTGATGGAAATTGATTATAATTAGATCATAAAAACCGAGTAAATATAAAAAGGAGGAAATTATATGATATTATTTAATCCGGTTGTTATATCAGTTTTAGTAATGTGTATACTTTGTTTGTTAAAATTTAACGTACTTTTAGCAATTATAGTATCTGCAATGGTAGCAGGATTCTCTGCGGGAATGCCACTAGTTGAAGGTGACAATTCTATAATGAACTTGTTAATTGGTGGTATGGGTGGTAACTCAGCAACAGCTCTTAGTTACATATTGCTTGGAGCATTTGCAGTTGGACTTGCAAGAAGTGGTTTAGGAAAAATCTTATCACAAAAGATTGCAAAGGTTTTATCAGGTAAGAAGATGTTTTTAATTTTTGCTTTGGCATTTATTTCATGTTTTTCACAAAACTTAGTACCTGTACACATTGCCTTTATACCTATACTAATTCCACCACTACTAACTCTATTCAATAAACTTAAAATTGATAGACGTGCAATAGCGTGTGCTCTTACATTTGGTCTTAAAGCACCTTACATCTCATTACCACTTGGATTTGGTTTACTTTTCCACCAAATATTGGTAGATAATATAACTCAAGCCGGTTTACCTATATCTGTTTCAGATACTAAGAGAGTAATGTGGATAGGCGGTCTTTCAATGTTAGTTGGTCTTATATTCTGTGTTGTTTTCTTATACAGAAAAGAACGTGAATATCAAGATCTTCCGATAGTAGGTGCTGAAGAGGATACAGGAGAATCTAAAATGTCTCGTGAAGCTTGGGGAGCTCTTGCGGGTTGTGTTGTTACAGCTTTAATATCAGCAAAGACTGAATCACTTCCACTTGGAGCACTAGGCGGACTTATAGTAATGCTTCTAACAGGATGTATTAAAATTAAGAACTTAGACGACGTAATGAACGGTGGTATTGGCATGATGGGCTTCATAGCTTTCGTAATGTTAGTAGCATCAGGTTATGCAAATGTACTAAGAACAAGTGGAGCAGTTGAAGAACTTGTTGATGCAGCAGCAGTATATATGTCAGGTTCAAAAGCAGTAGCAGCTTTCATAATGTTACTTGTTGGTTTGTTAATCACAATGGGTATAGGTACATCATTCGGAACTATTCCAATTGTAACAGCAATATATGTTCCATTGGGACTTCAAATAGGACTTTCAACACCATCTATTATTCTTTTAATAGGTATAGCAGCAGCTCTTGGTGATGCAGGTTCTCCAGCGTCTGACTCAACTTTAGGACCTACATCAGGACTTAATGCAGACGGACAACACAATCACATTTGGGACACTTGTGTTCCTACATTCATAGCTTATGACATCTTCCTAATCGTAGGCGGCGTTATAGCTACAATGATATTTGGATAATTAATAGTTAGCAATTAAGATGTAGTTTTGAACTAAACTGCATCTTAATCAATTTATAAATGATTTTATCGATTTATTCGAGTAAAGAAAATAGGAGGGAAAAATGGAAAAAGTAATTTTAAATGGAAAAGACTTAACTCTTGAAGAAGTAGTTGCAGTTGCCAGAGAAGGCGTAAAAGTTGAAATAGCACTAGAGCAAGAAGAAGCTGTAAAAGCATCTCGTGCAATCGTTGATGGTATAGTAGAAGAAGAAAGAGTTGTTTACGGAGTTACAACTGGTTTCGGTTCTCTTTGTAAAGTAAGTATCTCTAAAGAAGATTCATCTCAACTTCAAGAAAACTTAATCAGAACTCACTCAAGTGGATTTGGTGAACCATTAAAAGAAGATGAAGTTAGAGCTATCATGCTTATTAGAATTAACTCACTTGTTAAAGGTGTATCCGGTATAAGACTTGAAACAGTTCACACAATTCTTGACATGTTAAAC
>NZ_JAXDSS010000007.1:0-41043 GCF_034090345.1 Peptoniphilus sp.
TATCAATAAATCTTTCTTTCATTATTATCTTTCCTTTTATTAATAGGATTAAAGAGCAGATTGAAAATATCAATCTACTCTATATGTTTTAAATCAAAATTATCTGTACATCCCTTCCGGTCCAAATGTTACTTGGTCAGCCGGTTTCCACCATAGTGGTACTTTAATTGAGTCTGTAGTATATTTGCCTTTTCCATTTGCAACATCTTTAGCTGTTTCATATCCGGCTTGTGCATGACGTATTACTCCTATACCGGAGTCAACTGTAAGAGCTGCTGCAAGTCTTCCGTCAGCTTCTTCAGTACCATCAGCTATCATAGTAACACCAGTGTGAACCGCTTCACCCATTGAGTAATTACTTTGAATAGCGATTAAATCACATCCTGCTGCACAATTTAGTAGACCGTTTAGATATGGCCAGTCAGAGATATAATCTCCACCATCCGGCATATTTTCCGATTCGAATGTCGGATTAACTATTGAACCAGAGTCCAAATTATCTCTTGAAAAAGCAACCGTCCCTTTAATTCTTCCTTCTCTAATAGCTTGGTTAATTGCAAGTCCAAATCTCTTTCTTTCGCCAAATCCCATATAACATACTCTCGCCGGCATGCCTTCGATTGGTAAATTCTTTCTTGCAAGTGTAATCCATCTTTCAACAAGTTTGTCACCTTTGCAAATTTCAAGTGCTATATCATCAGTAACTTTTAAATCTTCCGGGTCACGAGATAGACAAGTCCATCTGAAAGGTCCTCTTCCTTCGCAGAATAGAGGTCTTAAATATGCTGCTACGAATCCTTCAATCTTCATAGCTTCTTCTCTTGGGAAGCCTGCATCCATACATTCTTTTCTAATGGATGTACCATACTCAAATACTTCTACTCCATCTGCCTTTAATGCAATCATAGCTGCTAATTGACGTTTCATAGTTTCTCTTGCTAATTCAAGATATTTTTCTCTGTCATCAATTCTAAGTTGGTCAGCTTCTTCCGGAGTGTATCCTGACGGGATATAAGAAATAGGGTCATGGCACGGACACATTTCTGAACAGATATCAGGTCTGAAATCACTCTTTAAAACTTCTTCGTATGCATCTGCAGCATTTCCTACAAATCCAATTGAGATTGGTTCTTTTCTCGCAGCATAGTCTTTTGCCATTTTAATAGCTTCTTCCATTGATGGAGCAATTACATCAAGGTAATCTTTTTCAATTCTCTTTTCAAGAGTTTTCTTATTAGCATCTACTATCAAGCAAACTCCGCCATGCATCTTCATAGCCCATGTTTGATTTGTTCCCATGCCTCCAACACCGGCTGTCATATAAATTTTTCCTGATAAGTCATCATTAAAAGCTTTAATAGCTATTGCGGATAGAGTTTCAAATGTTCCTTCAATAACTCCTTGTGTACCTATGTATTCCCATGGAGCTGCTGTATATTGAGCAAATATAGTTAAGTTCTTATCTTGTAAATCATAGAACCTTTCCCAAGTAGCTTGCATAATATTTGTAGTTGCCATTACTACTGTTGGAGCTTCTTTATGTGTCTTGAATATTGCAACAGGCATACCTGATTGAACGACTAATGTTTCATCGTCTTCTAAGTTCTTCAGTGCATCAACGATTGCCCAATAAGACTCCCAGTTTCTTGCTCCCTTACCATTGCCACCATAGATAACAAGTAGTTCCGGAATTTCAGCATTTTCCATATTAAATTCTAACATTCTAAGTATGGTTTCTTGTCTCCACCCCTTACATCTTAAAGTGTCAGTATCCTTTAATCCGCCTCCTTGAGCTGTTACTTTGTAAAGTATTTCAGGGTTCTCTCTGTAATATAATCCATGTTCTCCGTTCATTTGTATATCCTCCTTAAGTTTAAATAATTATTTTATAGCTTTGCTTTAGCTTGTAACCTAATTATATGAGCATATCGTTAATATAGCGTTTATGCAGATTTTATTTTCAAATATTTTTTCAACTTTTTCAAAAAAAATAAATAACGCTTTTAAAATATAAAAGTAGATAACGGCTTTATTTTTAGCCATTATCTACTCTATCCCTAATATGTTAATGAATTTTTATCAATTAATATTTTTAATCATTATATTTAACGCAAGTTCACTATCTTCTGTACTAAGTAACCCCATAGCAGATAAGATATATTCTCTATCTAATAGTATTTTTGATCTCTTTGGAATTAATCTTTTGCTTTCATTTTTAATACATGATGAAATTATTTTTCTATAGTTCACAGAATTTATTATAACTCCTCCCGTTCCAACTATATATTTTATATTTCTCAAATCTTTTCCATTTTGAATGTACACATTTTGTCCGTTCAAATATCCTTGTCTAATAGTCCCGGCATGCCTTTTCACAGCTATCTCAACGCACTCAGAAGCGAGTAATTCATCAAATTCTCTCTCCTCTTCATCTTCCGGTATAAATGAAGTCTGCTTAAATCTTTTAATACATTTCTCTTTTGCATTAACTTTTTCTTTTAAAATCTTACTTCCTGATTGGTAAACTCCTATTGAAGAATATCTCATCCCAAGATCCCCTTCAACAGTTCTCTTTTCTACCATTTCTTCGAGGCCCTCTTGTTTATAAGAAGTATCTATAATCGGATTTGAAATAGAGTGTACATCTGTAGTTGCACCTCCTACATCTACAATAATTAATTCTCCAAGTCCTTTTGTTTTTTCGGTTCCCTTTGACAAAAGTGCTGCAGCATTTAACACAGCAGTTGGAGTAGGCATTAGTATCTCTCCTACATGTCTGGCAACTTCATTCATTCCATTTGCTTTTGTTATCAAATTCATAAATATTTCTCTAATTACTTCTTTGGCAGCATATGGATTTATTTTGTCTGTATCAGGCATTATATTTTCTGTATAAACCGCTTTTATGCCATAGTTTTTAAATATTTTTTTTATTTCATTTCGTGCATTGGAGTTGCCTGCTACCACTATCGGCTTTTCTATCATATGCTCTGCTAATTTTTTAGCATTCGCTAAAATATATGATTGATTTCCACCCTCTGTTCCACCAGATAATAAAATGATATCATAGTCTGTTTTCTTTATAGTTTCTACATCTTTATCTGTTATATAGTAGCTAAAACTCTCAATTATTCTTCCACCTGCTCCCATAACAACTCTTTTAGTGGCCTCTACAGTATAACTTGGAGTTATGCCTATTGTTACAATTTTAAGCCCTCCTCCAGCCGATGAACAACAAAGTGTTTTTATAATATTTATATCCTCCTTACACTTTAAAGATTTTAACATTTCAGATTCAGCTTTTTCATAGCCTTCGATTACTGATGTTTCTACCGTTGTATAAGACTTGGATTTAGCGATTATATCTTGCCTATCTTTCGATACTAATGTCAGCTTTGTAAACGTACTACCAAAATCCACTAATAGATAACAGTCCATTTTTTTCTCCTCATTCAAATTTAATATTTGTCTTTAAGTATTCTACTTCCGCTGTATCTCTGTACTTATCCAAATATTTTATTGCATTATAATAGTATATATCATATGGTTCAGTTAATATTTTCTTCATATCATCATCGAACCCGACTTCATCTCTTTTTATTATGTATCCTATTATAGTTTGTATAAAATAAACATAACCAATATCCCTTGAATTATTTATTGTCTTAACTTCTTGTAAAGCGCTTTTTAGAAGTTCAGAAGATTCTTTAAATTTTTCATCTAAAAAATTTACAAGAGCCAAATAAGCTTCTAGAACCGGTTTCTTCCAATATGAATCAAATCTCTTTATTATGCTTTCCGCCTTATAAAATAACTCTTTCATTGCAAAGACTTCACCTTGCAAAAACAAAGTTTTACCTGCATTTATATAAAAAATTGACAAACAAGAAGCTTCTGTTTTCTCACACAGATTAATTGATTTTTGAAAATACTGCATTGCCTCTTCTAATTTACCTTGAGCACTTCTTATTTCTCCAATATAATTATAATTCGCAGCTGTGCTAATTGAGTTAGTCCCTTCTAAAATCCCTTCATACTCAAATGTGTCAATTGATTTTAAAAATAATTCTTCAGCCTTTTCAAACTCCCCGTTATTCATATAATAAACCCCATATAGTCTATAGAATATTCCAAGTTCTAAATTATCACCTACAGCTTTTGAAACCTCGATTCCCGCAACTACATGCTTTAACATCAATTCTTGATTTATTATTTGTATTGAGTATATAGCCATTTGTTTATGCCCATTTAAAGCAATCTTATAATTTTTCATAGACTCGGCAAATTGAATAACCCTATTCATTATCTTCACGCCGCTATTATAATTCCCTTCTCTTATAAAATATCTCCCTTTACAATATAAGAAAAGTAACTCAAATCCTAAAATGTCTTTTAGTTCTTCTTTGCTATTTTCTTTTATCTTTACCTCAGATATATCTATCTCTATTCGCTCCATTAATTCTGTAACTTTAGAGTTATCTATATATAATTTAACCTGTTTACTCAATTCACAATCATTTAAGCTCGGAAATATTTCATGATTAAAATTTAAATAATATGCTAAAATATACACTTCATACTTTAATTTCTTGATTTGATTTTTGGCTCTTTCAAAATGATATTTAAGTCTCAGATAAGTCTTTATAGTATTATTCCCTGTGACTAAATCTTTTTCTAACATTTGACCTATTTCATTATGCATAATTTCCCTAGAATAATCATTTATGCTGTTGTATACATAGTCCTTATATGCTGAATAAGTAAAGCTAATTTGAGTTATTCCATTTTCTTCTCTTTGTTCTAATATATTCAATTTTATTAGAGAATTTATACAGTCTATAACCTCAAAAGCATTTAGATTTAAAGCCTTAAAGATCAATTCTACATTTATATTTTCATATAGTACAGACGCTATTTCTAATACTTTCCTCTCTTTTTCTTTAAGCATAGAAAACTTTTCAAAAAGTATAGCTTGTATTTTAGAATCCTCTAAAACTTTCTTTTGTTTACTGCTATATAATTGAATATACTCGCTCAAAAAGAATGCATTCCCTTTAGATTTAAAATATATATCATCAATTTCAGATTCTTCAATTTTTGCATCTATCATTTTCTTACATATTATTTCGACCTCTTTTCTCGTAAATCTTCCTAACTCTATATACTCCAATTTATTTATATCTTTTAACGTTATAATAATATCTTCTTCACAAATCGTATATTCATTAGATTTAGTCAACAGTAAAAATATATTCTTATTCTTTTTTAATAATAAGTTTGTCAAAAGTTTTAAACTCAATCTATCAGCCCAATGAATATCTTCTATGGATATTACAATTTTCCTATCTTCTGATAACTTGTTAATCCCATTTACGATGGCACTATATACTAAATTAGTACTAAATTTTTCTTTGCTTTCTAAAATCTTAGCTTTAGGTTGATAACTATTTTTGCCTAAGAAGAAAAAGTTATTTATTAAATCTGTCCATAGTAAAGGTCTCTCTATATTATTAATATTAAACTCATTTTCAATTAATGAAATTATCTTTATCCAAGGAGAATAAGAAAATGTCTGTTCAACCTTCAAGCAATCTGCTTCAAAGAATTTGATATCTTTATTTGAATTAATTATCTCTTTCTTTAAAAAACTCTTTCCTATTCCTGCTTCTCCGCTAAGTAGTATAGATTTAAAATCTTCTCCACTTTTA
This sequence comes from Peptoniphilus sp., assembly GCF_034090345.1. Taxonomy (GTDB): domain Bacteria; phylum Bacillota; class Clostridia; order Tissierellales; family Peptoniphilaceae; genus Peptoniphilus. Next base: position 5,709 of record NZ_JAXDSS010000007.1, read on the forward strand.
AAAGAATTTAATTGTTTTTGGATTATTTCTTTGTCATAATTTCTTCCAAAAAAAATCTTGTCACTATCTAAATTTTTAGATTTTGCCTTATTTATAAAACTCAAAGCACCTCTATATATTTTTGTTATTTCCTCATTTGGTTGAACCCCTAAATCACTTTCTAATAAATCTTGCAATTCATAATAACTATTTATTATCTTGTCAATTCTCTCATTCACTTGATAAGATTTAAATAAATACAAATATGCCTCTTCATTGTACTTATCAAGTTTTAATAATTTTCTTGAACTTTGTTCTAGCTCTTCATACCTTTCATGCTTAAAGTCTTGTTCCATCTTTTTGAGAATTACATCAATAAAAGTTTCACTATAAAACTCTCTTAGCTCAAACATCCAGTTTTCAAAGTCAATCACATCTTTTAAATAAAACCCTTTTAAAAATTCTCCTCTATATTTATCAATATTATTCATAGGGTCTTTTTCAAATATTTCAGTGTCAATTTTAATATCCAAACCCTCGTTAACTGTAATGATAGATTTATTTTTAGACACTAATATTTCATTCTTAAACAGATGTCTTATTTTATGTAGTGCATTTCTAAGACTTGTTCTAGCTTTATGTTCACTAGAATCTGCCCAAAACATCCCACTTAGTTCTTCTCTACTAACTGCTTTTTTAATCAATACATAGTATAATAATGCACTGACTTTGCTCATCGGAAGAATTATTGCTTCTCCATCCTCGTATATAATTGGCAACCCAAAAAAATTACAATCTATCATGTAACCTCCTAATCTTATTGGAGCAATCTCAATGTTTTAGTAACTACGCAATATACATCTTTCGCTTGAAATACTATAGCCAAATCTTGTTCTATAGCCATAGGCACTACAATCGAATCTATAAAGTAGCACTTTCCCTTTGTTGACCTGCCAACTTCTATTGATTTTTGTAAACCTGTTGGGTAATCTTTTACTTCATAATCTGTTAAATAAATTAACGCCAACATTATGTCATCATTAACTAAACCTTCTTTCCCATCATATTTATAATAATCTAAAAAGAAGTCATGTATTTTAGTCAACATCTTTAAATAAGCAAGTGATGCCCAGTTTATTAAATATTCACTATAATCTATACCTTTCTTATTAAGTGTTTCTTCATCAACATAAATTGGTAATATAAATTTTCCATTTTTATTAACTTGAGATTTTCCAAAATATTTAAATGCAACTAAATCAACTTTTAATTTCTCTATAATCTCTTTTAAACTATTTGGTGTGTAATTAAATATGTAATTCAAATCTAAATTTAACACCTTTTTACTTTCCCTAGGTACTTCACTAGTATAATCAATCTTTATGTCTCCTTGCAAATAATCTTCAGAATTTATCATGCAAATTATTATATTCCCTAAAATATCTTGAATTTCTATCGTCCCCATTAATTTTATAATTTGTTTACCTTCTCTTCTAAGTTTCTCTTCAAATAGTATTGTACTTGATTCACTATTTTTATAAGTATCAATTAAATAATTACTTAAATTATTAAATAAAATAAAATTCCATAAATAAAGATAGTTATCTACATTTACAGTCTTATATTTTTCATTTAATTCATTCCTTCGTTTTTGTAATTCAAAATTATATTCTTCCAATGAAATTAACTTCCTTGTTTTTTCTCCCTCTTGTATATAAATATTATTTTCATTGATATAAACTAACATATTACTCATATTTCCACCCTCTAACATTCATTGTTTGTTACCGTTAATTTTAAAAACTTTATGTTAATTTATCGTTAATTTCAAATTTGATTTTAACTATAAAAAAATGATGAGCAAATTCTGCCCACCATAATAAATCATATTTAAATTTTGTTATTTAACAAGTTGTCTATCTTTTACTACCAACTCACCATTCTTGTATACTTGAGAAACTAAGTTAGTTGCAAAGAAGTACATAGTATAGTCTAAGTTCTTTGCATCAAAAACAGTTATATCAGCTTTTTTACCTTCGTCAAATGAACCTATACTATCCCCCCTTGCCACTGAATATGCAGCGTTGATTGTTACAGCATTAAATACTTCCACAGGTGTAAGTCTCATATATAGGCAACCTAATTGCATTGCAAATTGTAAGTTTGCCGTTGGACAAGAGCCTGGATTAGAGTCTGTAGTAAGAGTTATTGCCATACCCGCTTCAAGCATTTTTTTAGCCGGCGCATAAGTGTCTTCTATTAAAGAAAAAGTTGTGGCCGGTAATAAGTTCCCTATTACATTAGCTTCAGCAAGCTTCTTAATATCTTCATCAGTTATCATCATCAAGTGTTCCGCACTTACAGTCTTTACTTCAGCTGCCACGCTTGAACCACCTATTGATTCTATTTCATCCGCGTGAATTCTCGTTTTAAATCCTTGCTCTTTTGCTGCAGTAAGCAATTTTCTTGATTGTGCTGCATTAAATACTCCCTTTTCGCAGAATATATCCACAAATTCAGCTAAGTTTTCTTCCTTAACTTTTGGTAGCATGTCAATTACTTGATCTATAAACTCATCCGGATTTTCCTTACATTCTTCAGGTATAGCATGTGCTGCCATAAAAGTTGAAATAAAATCTACCGGAAGATTTTCATCTAATTTTTTTACAACTTCCATTTGTCTTTTTTCCGTATCCCAATAAAGTCCATATCCACTCTTAGCTTCTATTGTAGTTACTCCATGATACATCATATGATTTGCTAACTTTTCTGTCTTATCATATAATTCTTCAAAACTTGCTTCTCTTGTAGCCTTTTGTGTTGAAAGAATTCCACCACCTTCTGCTAGTATATCAAGATAACTCATACCGTTTAATTTTTTAGAAAATTCGTGTTCACGGCTTCCACCATATACAAGATGTGTATGACAATCAATTAGACCAGGCGTTGCAATTTTACCTTCTAAATTAACCATCTCTGTTGAATCATCTATTAAATCTTCAGGAACTTCCCCTTCTCCAACCTTTAAAATTTTTCCATCTTTTATTGCAATGTATGCATTCTTTAAAATTTTAGCCTCATTCATTTCAGCGCCTCTTAGTGGACGTCCTAAATCATTCGGACAAAAAACTTCGTTTAAATTATATAAAACTCTATTCGCTGCCATAATTCCTCCTATTTTTCATCTATTAACTGTATCTACTTTAGTCTAATTTAATCTAATTAGTGTCAAATCCTAGACTTTTCAATTTAAAATATACCCATATTTTAAAAAAAAGTAAATTATGTTACGTCTAATTAATTGACTTTTTTAAGACGGATACGATTTATGATATATAAAAAGTTAAATAATTAATTATGAGGAGGCAACATGATAAATAATAAACAAATAGCAGAATCAATGAAAATTAAATTAGAATTCGATGAACTTCCAGAAATGCCTAAGTTCGAAGAAGGTATTCGTCGTGCACCGGACAGAGGATTTAGACTTACTCAAGCTCAAACTGAAATAGCTTTAAAAAATGCTCTAAGATATATCCCTGAAAAATTCCACGAAGAACTTGTTCCTGAATTCTTAGAAGAACTTAAGACAAGAGGAAGAATCTATGGATACAGATTTAGACCAGAAGGAAGACTTTACGGAAAGCCAATTGATGAATATAAAGGAAATTGTTTAGAAGGTAAAGCAATGCAAGTTATGATTGACAATAACTTAGACTTTGCAGTTGCTCTTTATCCATACGAATTAGTAACTTATGGAGAAACCGGTTCTGTATGTCACGATTGGATGCAATACAGACTAATTATGAAATACTTAGAGGAAATGACTGATGAACAAACATTAGTTATGGAAAGTGGTCACCCATTAGGGCTTTTCAAATCTCGCAAAAACTCTCCAAGAGTTATCATAACTAACGGTCTTTTGGTTGGTCTTTATGACAACCATGAAGATTGGGAAGTTGCTGAACAAATGGGAGTAACAAACTACGGACAAATGACTGCCGGTGGTTGGATGTACATCGGACCTCAAGGAATCGTTCACGGAACTTTCAACACTATTCTTAACGCAGGAAGACTTAAATTAGGTCTTAAGGCAGAAGATGATCTTTCAGGAAAACTGTTTGTAACTAGTGGTCTTGGGGGAATGAGTGGAGCTCAAGGTAAAGCCGGAGAAATCGCTAATGCAGTAGCTATTGTAGCTGAAGTTGATATTTCAAGAATTGAAACAAGACTTGAACAAGGATGGATTTCTAAACTTGCTGAAACTCCAGAAGAAGCTTGTGCTATAGCTAAAGAATATTTAGATAAAAAAGAAGCTATGAGTATTGCTTATCATGGAAACATTGTAGACTTGCTACACTACATGAATGACAACAATATTCACATTGACCTTCTTTCTGACCAAACTTCTTGTCACAACGTATATGACGGTGGATACTGTCCGGTTGGAATAAGCTTTGAAGAAAGAACAAGAATGCTTGCTGAAGAACACGATAAATTCAAAGAAATGGTTGATGATACACTAAAGGCTCACTACGAAGTTATCAAAGCTCTTGTAGCTAAGGGAACTTACTTCTTCGATTATGGTAACTCATTTATGAAATCAATTTTTGACGCCGGTGTTAAAGAAATTTCTAAGAATGGCGTTGACGATAAAGACGGATTTATTTGGCCAAGTTATGTAGAAGATATAATGGGACCTCTTCTATTTGACTATGGATACGGACCTTTCAGATGGGTATGTCTATCAGGTAAACACGAAGACTTAGTTGCTACTGATAGAGCTGCTATGGAAGCTATCGACCCAACAAGAAGATACCAAGATAGAGATAACTACAACTGGATTAAAGATGCTGAAAAGAACCAATTAGTTGTCGGTACTGAAGCAAGAATTCTATACCAAGACGAAGAAGGAAGAGTTAACATCGCTCTTGCATTCAACAAACTTGTAAGAGAAGGAAAAATCGGTCCTGTTATGATGGGTCGTGACCACCATGATGTAAGTGGTACTGACTCTCCATTCAGAGAAACTTCTAACATTAAAGACGGTTCCAACGTATGCTATGACATGGCTGCTCAATGTTTTGCAGGAAACGCAGCTCGTGGTATGAGTTTAATAGCTCTTCACAATGGGGGTGGAGTTGGTATCGGTAAGAGTGTTAACGGTGGATTCGGACTTGTTCTTGACGGTTCAGAAAGAGTTGATGAAATAATCAAACTATCACTTTCTTGGGACGTTATGGGTGGAGTTGCTAGAAGAAACTGGGCAAGAAATGAAAATGCTATGTCAACTTCTATCGAATTCAACCAAAAACACGAAGACGGACACATCACTATTCCTTATGTAGCTGACGAAGAATTAGTTAAAAACGCAGTTGCAAAATTATTCTAATAAATTTATTTGAATTAATTTTATATTTTTAAGCTCTCCCAAGTGGAGAGCTAATTATTTTTATCTTCAATCAAAAAAGTAAGCAAATAATTATAAGCTTACTTTTTTATCTCATTTTAATTTTTATATATTTTATTTACCGTATCCTTATCAACTTCATCTTCTCCAATAAAAGCTCCCGTATTTACATTGTATTTTAAAATCACATTACGTACTTTATTTGAATTTAATGTAAGTGTTCCGCCATCTGAGCTGACATTGAAATCTGATGCATACCCAAATGGCATATATAAAATATATCCCTTTACATAAGGTTTGGTTTCTACTCTCTTGTCAGGATTTAAAAGATAATGCCCTAAAACTCCCGGTGGTTGAAAATTTCTAAAGTTTTTGAAATATTTGCTTCTAATTTCTTTACCTAAATTAAGTTCACCATTTTCCCCAGAAATTATAATACTATAGTTAGCCAATGGTTCTTGTGAAGTATAAGATACACGTCCCCCATCAAAAACTATTTCTTCCATCCCAGTCGTTGGAAATGACATATGACGTAATGCTGCTTTCATCACAAGTCCATCCTTATGATTAAAACTAACATCATAGTCTAATTCATCGTGAAATATACTCCATGTCATTGGTAGATAAGTAATATCTCTAAATACAAATAGTGGATACTTTTTTAATTCCTTTTTATCAATTTTCTTCCCATTTATCACCACATCAAAAGGAATTGTTTTAACCGAATACAATTTTCCATTTTCCTTTTCACTATCAAAAGGCTTTATCGGGATATTCCCAAATCCAGCTCCCCTATCAAGATATAAAGTTCTTTCTGCATTATTCCAATTAATTAAAATACCTAATGCCATTGCATTATCATAAGTCATAGGAAAATAAGTTATCCCATTATATGAAAGCGGTGGATACTTATTTTTTTCTTTATCCATAACTACACTATTAACAGTTACATTATATTTTGGAACCGTTACGTTGATAACCTTCGACTCTACATTTGTATTAAAAAATATAACTAAAAACATAACCGAAATAATTTTTTTTAACATAACTACTCCTATCTTAAATTTATATCAACATGACTTGAAGAGTTTATACTAACGTGGATTTAAAAATGATGTTTTTTTGACTATTCATTTCCTAAAAAGATGTCTTTAAAATGTAGTGCCATCTTACTTTATATACTTATTTTCGGTTTACAAGCTTTGTCGTTGCAACCAATATTAACACAACGCCTATTATTTGTGCCAATACTATTTCCTCTTTTAATACCACTATACCTACTATTAAACTTGTTATAGGCTCAAGCGTACTCAATATAGACGTCTTATCAGCGCCTATTTTCACTATTGCACTTTGATATAAAAATGCTGCCCCAAATGTTATTATGAAGGAATATATAATTGGAAGAATCCATTCTATCCCTTTAAATCCAAGATAAATTTCAGTTTTTGTTATCAAGCTATATATAATTACTACTATAACTGAAAATAAATTTAAATAGAATAACAACTTTGTCGGGCCTATTTTAATTAAATTCTTCATTTCCAAATAAATCGAATAAAATGAATATGTCAGCGCTGATAAAACAGCAAAGAAAACGCCTTTTAAATTCAGTTCATTAGAAGAATCCATATTCATTATTAGAATAATTCCCATAGCAACAAGCACAACGCATATTACTTCTGTCGCTTTTGGTCTGTATTTCTTTATGAAATTCACCGCAATAAAAATAACTATTGGATATGCAAAGTGAATAGTTGTTGCAGCTCCTGAATTTATATATTCATATGACGAAAACAGTGTTATGCTAGTTAGTGAAAATCCAAGAGCTGCAAGACATAAACCTTTAGCTTCATCTTTATTAATTTTTAAATCTTTTTTTTCTTTAAACTTTATAAAGAAGTATAACACTATGGTTGCGGGAACCATTCTGTAAAATGCTGAACTTACAGAATTGGCTCCCATTTTATATAGTAACTGAGTAAATAATGGCATGAGCCCAAATATAATAGCCGATAAAATGGCATGGGCTATTCCGTTGTTCAATACTTTATTATTCAAGGTTTATACATATCCTATCATAGTTGCTACAACTAATACTCCACTACAAATTAAGTACCATACAAGTAACAACTTCCATATCCATTTCATCCATTTTCCATAGGAAATTCCCCCTATTGCAAGAGCTGCCATTAAATCTCCTGCTGTAGGTGTTACTAAGTTTGTTATACCATCTCCAAATTGAAATGCCAATACTGCTGTTTGTCGTGTGAGTCCTATTACGTCTGCAAGCGGAGTCATTATAGGCATACTTACAACTGCTTGCCCCGTTCCTGATGGAATAAACACATTTATAATTGATTGTAGTATAAACATTCCTATTGCACTCAATTGTAAAGGAAGACCTACTACTAATCTAGACATGTAATAAACTATTACATCTAATATATTACCGTCTTGCATAATTACTGTTATAGCTCTTGCAAATCCAACGCATAATGCCGGATATAAAAGATTCCCTGCGCCTTTTACAAAATTATCTACCATTTCATTTATAGTAAGTCCACCTGCAAACCCGCATATTACAGTAACTGCCATAAATACTCCGGCTATTTCTGTCAAATAAAATCCATAAGTTATAACACCATATACTAAGAATACAATTCCAAGTATAAAAGTTGCTATTGCAAATTTATGTCTTGTTGTAAATTCTACATCTTCACTTAACAAATCAGCTTCTCTATATGGACTGTTCTTATCACTTTCATATACCAAACTCTTTGTAGGATCTTTTAATATCTTTCCTGCATAAATGTATACATATATTATTGTGGCAAGTATTAATAGCGTAAAAGCTACTACCCTCATATGCATACCACTGAACATTTCAACATTAGCTATTTTTTGTGCAGTTGCAACAGTGAATGGATTTAAAATTGCTCCTATGTATCCTACACCTACACCCAACATTCCGAGTGCTACACCTGTTATTGAGTCAAATCCCAAAGCTAAACAGAGAGTTATTTGCAGAGGCAAAAACGCTAAACACTCTTCAAAATTCCCAATTATAGCTCCTCCCAATCCCCAAAACATCAACACTACCGGTATGACCATTCTTTCTCGTCCTTTTAATTTTATTAAAGCAAATTTTAAAAGTGCATCTAAGGCTCCTGTCCCCTTTAATACTCCAAAAGTACCTCCTATTATAAATAAAAAGTTAATAATTTCTGCAGACTCATTGAGTCCTCTTGGTATTGATTGCAAAACATCAGCAATAGAAACCGGACTTTTTTCAATAGAATGAAAACTATTTGGGTCAACTATTTCACTTTCGCTTACAGGATCCACTATTCTGTCGAATTGTCCTGTTGGTAAAATGTAAGTCGAAATTGCCGCTACTATCACTAATATAGCTATTAGAGCTAATGCATCCGGAGCTTTAAATTTGAACTTACGTTGTTTCTTATTTTCCATTTTTACGCCTCCTTGATTTCTAATCATGATTATAATATAATTATGATTAGAATATCTTACTTTGTCAAGTATTAATGAGGTGAACTGATGAAAATTTCTATTCGTGAAAAAAGAGTTATGGATGTATTTATAACTTCTGCAAAAGAACTAATCGATGAATATGGATTGGACAATATAACAATTAGGAAAATTGCTGATGTTTCCGGATACAATAGTGCTACAATGTATAACTATTTCCAAAATTTAGATGAACTTTTAATATATTCTTCAATAGATTATTTAAAAGAATATATAATTGAATTAAAGGAACAAACTAAAAATATAAGAGACCCGCTACAAAGGTATATTAAAGTTTATGAAGTGTTTAACAAATATTCATTCTCAAAACCTGACGTGTACTTCAATATTTTCTATGGTGTCTATTCAAAAAATCTACATTCAATTCTTTCAAAATACTATGAGATTTATCCTGAATCTTTAGATGGTTTTGATGATATAGATGTCCTAAATATGATTAAAAATGGTTCTATTTTAAACAGAGACTATGAAGTTACAAAAGTCTTTTGTGAAAAATACAATATCAGTAGAGAAAAACTAAACTTTCTTATTCACACTGTAGTTAGGATACATTCCAGTTATCTATATGACATAGTAGTTGATAAAAATATAAGCTTAGTAGAGCACTCAGAAAAGTTTTTATCATTCTTGAAAACTTTATTAGAACTTACAATTAAGGAGTAATTATGAAATTTTTAGAAGAATTCGACCTAATAACAAAAATACCTCGCCCAAGTCATCACGAAGAAAAAATTGCCGAATATCTCGTGAATTGGGCAAATAAGCATCAACTTGATGTAATGTGCGATGAATTCAACAATGTAATAATAAAAAAACCGGCTTCAGTCGGCTATGAAAATTACCAACCTATCGCCTTGCAATCACATTCAGATATGGTTTGTGAAAAAGCTGAAGATGTCGAACATGATTTTCTAACTGACCCAATTAAATATTTTATTGACGGTGATACGGTTTCAACTCATGGTATGACAACTCTCGGCGCTGATGACGGTCTTGGAATGTCGTTAATACTTTCTATTCTTTCAGATAAAAACTTAAAACATCCTAAACTTGAAGCAATATTTACGACTGCCGAGGAAGAAGATTTTAGTGGTGTTGAAAATTTAGACCCTTCTATATTAAGTGCTAAAAAACTAATAAACATAGACCACTGTGATGATTCATCAATTTTATGTGCATCAGCCGGTGGAATAACCTTTACTGCAACTCACAAATTTAATTTAATTCCAAGTAAAAACTTAAAGTCTTTTGAAATTGTCTTGTCAGGACTTATGGGGGGTCACTCAGGTGAAGATATAGGCAACGGTAGAGGTAATGCAAATATTTTGCTATTTAGACTTTTAAAAGAACTTAGAAAATACGATGTAAAATTAAATTACGTTTCCGGGGGTAGTTATAGATTGGCAATTCCCAGAACTGCTAGAAGCATAATTTTATTTGATGAGAGACAACTTGAAAACATTAAACAAAAAATTTCTGAATTTTTGACTATTATTAAAGATGAATATGTAAATTTCCATGAGCTCGATATTAAGTTCAGCGAATGTGCATCTGATGGAAATTACATTGATGATAATTCTTTTGAAGATTTGATTAAATACTCTCTTACTGTTCCAAACGGTGTATTTGAAATGAGTAGTATCTTCAAACACATAGTAGACACTTCTTCAAACCTTGGAGAAATTTATATCAAAGATGACACTCTGGTTGTCATTGTAGATATCCGTTCAAACTACAATTCAAAGTTAACTAGAATTACTGACTTGTTAGAAATACTAGCTCAACAGTTTAATTTAAAATATGATATTTGGGGAAAATACTTCGCTTGGAAATATCAAAAAGAGTCTGATTTGAGAGATTTAATATGCCAAACTTATTCCGAATTGAGTGGAAATAAACCTCGAATAGAAGCTGTTCATGCCGGTCTTGAGTGCGGATTCTTTGCTGAAAAAGGCTTTACTGATATTATTTCAATAGGGCCAAATGCTAAAGACTTCCATTCCCCTAGTGAATCTTTTAGTATTTCTTCTGCTGAATATGTATATCAAGCTTTAATAAAATTGTTAGAATCTGCAAAATTTGAATAATTCTTTAACATCTAAAATTTTATAAATTAATATAATAGTTAACCTACTACATTAGTTGACAAACCTCTATTATTTGTAGTAGGTTATAAATATCATTAATGGAGGTGAAATCATGGATAGTTGTGATAGGTCGGATAAAAATATTTATTGCAGTTACATGATTTCTTTTTTATGCACAGTTTTTTATTAAGTTAAAATCTGATTTCATGAATCTTCAACTGCAAAATATTTTAACACCTAAAAAGTGATAATTTTATATTTTTAAATTAAAGGAGGTTTTATGAACAGAGAAAAATATGATATTGATGAAATTAAGGAATTACAAAAATCTATTAATTTAATGGACCCTGTTGATTTAGCTGAAATTTTCGAAATTCTATCTCCGTATGAAATAGCTATAAGAATAAAGCTTCTCAACAAAGATTTATTAGCTGATACTTTTGCTTTGCTAAGTAGTTCTAAAAAAGTCGACATTATAAAAACTCTATCAAGAGAAAATATAATGGAACTCATTAAAGAGTTGGATGAAGATGAATTGGTTGATACTCTTCAAGAATTACCTGCAAACATGGTTGGAAAACTTATGAACCACTTTATCGAAGAAGGTCGTAGACCAATTATAAATGAGCTTTTAGGATATCCTGATGAAAGTGTCGGATCTATAATGTCTGTTAACTTCATGTCTGCAAAAATTTCTCGCAGCATTAAAGATATACTTAATAAAGTGGTCACTTCTGATTTGGATGCAAATAAACTTGAACAAATCTGGATTACTGATAATTCTTTAAAGCTAAAGGGGTTTGTTTATTTGGCAGATCTTCTTAGAAATGTGGAAAAAAATGTTGAATTTATTTTACATCCTATCAATAAAACTGTCAGCGCTTATGATGATCAAGAAATTGTTGCCAAATTGGCTTTCAGATATGATCTATCTGAAATACCAGTAGTTGATTCAGAAAATAGGTTAATCGGAACAGTTCCTGCCGAATGGGCTATTGATGTCATGGTTGATGAGTACAATGAAGACATTTCAAATATTCACGGTATAACTGATATAGATGATGATTCTTACATGGAAGTTTCAAATTTAAAAATTGCTAAAAATAGAATAACTTGGCTTATTATTTGCCTCATAACTGCAACTATGACCGGTTTTATAATCAAAAGATATGAAAGTACATTAGCTACCAGTGTGGTATTGGCAGCATATATCCCTATGCTTATGGATAGTGGTGGAAATGCAGGGAGCCAAGCTTCTACAACCGTTATACGTGCTTTATATATTGGAGAAGTGGATTATCATACTATTTTAAAAGTCATGTTAAAAGAATTGAAAATTGGATTTTATGTTGGTATTGCTCTTGTATTTATAAATATCCTGAGAATTTTCTTTATGGATTCTGTTTCAACACAAGTCATGCTTACAGTTTCTATTACCCTTTTAATTACTGTTATGATATCAAAAGTTATTGGTGGTATGCTTCCGCTTATAGCTGATAAATTTAAAATCGACCCTACAGTTATGGCGGGTCCTATAATTACTACAATAGTAGATACTGTTGCACTTTTAATCTACTTTGAAGTTGCAAGCAAACTTATCAATCTTTAAAATTAACTATCTTTGTATTATTTATAAAAAAAGGAGTTGTCTATGGATAATTACAATAGAGAAAAGGAAATAAAAGAAGCTATTGAAGCTTCAGAAAAAGTTTTATCTCACTTATACAGTGCGAGAGATTTATTTAAAAGTGCTAAAAATTGGGGATATTTTGATATGTTTGGAGGTGGAATGATAAGTACATTTATAAAACATAGCAAAATTAATGATGCTGAAGAAGAACTTAGAAAAACTCGCTATGCTGTTCAAAATTTAAAATCTGAACTTGCTGATGTAAATGATATAATTGGAATCAATATAATTCCCGATTCATTTCTCACATTTGCAGATTATTTTTTCGATGGTATTATTGCAGATTATTTAGTTCAGACAAAAATAAATGAGTCATTGTCACAAGTTGAAAACGGAATAGTCCAAATTGAAAAAATAATTGATAATTTAAAATCTGAAATTTAAAAGAAGACTCATTTTTTACGAGTCTTCTTTCTAATTCTATTTTTCTGCTACAACGTATTTTTCTATATATTCATCGTAAGTCATAGGGACATCTCTGTATGTTCCATCATCAAATATTTCAACTATTCTATTTGCAACAGATGAGATAAATTGATGGTCTAATGATGTAAATAATATATTAGATTTAAAGTTTATGAGTCCATTGTTTACAGCTTCAATACTTTCAAGATCAAGATGGTTGGTAGGTTGGTCAAAAATTAATAAGTTAGCAGGCCTTATCATCATTCTTGAAAACATCATTCTAACTTTTTCTCCTCCAGAAAGTACATTTGCTTTTTTAAGCACTTCATCTCCGGAGAATAGCATCTTACCTAAAAATCCTCTTAAATATATTTCTGATTGTTCTTCTGAGAACTGTCTCATCCAATCTATAAGGTTAAGTTCTGAGTTCTCGAAGTATTCTGTATTATCTTTAGGAAAATATGTGTGAGTTATAGTTTGTCCCCACTCAATTTGACCTTCATAATCAGTTTTTGCCTCTATCGCTTCAAAGAACTTTGTTATTGCAATTTCATTTCCTATAAAACCTATTTTATCACCCTTATTAACTCTCATACTCATGTTGTCAAGAAGTATCTTATCCCCTTCTTTTAAAGTTAAATTGTCTATATTTAATATTTCGTTTCCAACTTCACGAGTTAAATCAAACCCAACAAAAGGATATCTACGGCTTGATGGTTTTATATCGTCCAAAGTTATCTTGTCAAGAAGCTTCTTCCTTGAAGTTGCTTGACGAGATTTGGATTTATTAGCTGAAAACCTTGCAATAAATTCTTGAAGTTCTTTAATCTTATCTTCTTTCTTTCTATTTTGTTCCTTAGCCATTTTTTGAGCAAGTTGAGAAGATTCATACCAAAAATCATAGTTACCAACCGTAACTTGAATTCTACCAAAGTCTATATCAACCATATGTGTACACACATTATTTAAGAAGTATCTATCGTGAGAAACTACGATGACAACCCCATTAAAATTAGATAAGAAATCTTCAAGCCACATTATCGCTCTTAAATCAATACCGTTAGTGGGCTCGTCCAAAAGCAAAATATCAGGATTCCCAAAAAGAGCTTGTGCAAGTAATACTTTAACCTTATCCGCCTCAATAAGTTCGCTCATTTTTAAACTGTGTTTATCTGTTGTAATCCCGAGTCCCTGTAAAAGAGAAGCTGCTTCCGACTCTGCTTCATAGCCTCCCATCTCTGCAAATTCGGCTTCAAGTTCTCCGGCTCTTATACCATCCTCGTCTGAAAAATCTTCTTTCATATAAATGGCATCTTTCTCTTTACCTATGTCATAAAGTTTTTTATTTCCCATTACCACTGTATCAATAACTACCTCATCTTCAAAAGCGTAGTGGTCTTGGTTTAGTTTACTCATTCTGGATTCTTTATCTATTGACACATTCCCAGTTGATGGTTCTTTTTCTCCGGAAAGTATTTTTAAAAATGTTGACTTTCCTGCTCCGTTTGCTCCAATTATTCCATAACAATTCCCAGGTGTGAAAGATAGGTTCACATCATCAAATAGTTTTTTATCCGGGAAAATTACACTGACATTATTTACTGAAATCATTCTATTCCTCCAATCGCTTGTCGCGTGTATTATAGCATAGTTCTGAAAAAAATGATATACTCAATCCAAGGAGGGAAGATATGAAAAAAATAATCAGTTCATTATTAATAGTACTCTTATTTACAAATTACATTTATGCAACACCTAACTCAAAAGAAATTCTAAAAATAAAAAAGATTTTTGGGATAACAGATGCCACTGAATTCAATATAACTACATCAGAAAATTCTTATGACGATGGTGGCTCTTTTAAAACATTAGACTATCATTGGAAAAATAATGATACACAATACAATGTCAGCACAGACGTATCGGGAAATATATTCAGATACCATGTAAATTATTCTGATAATAATGATGAATTTGAATTTTTAACAAAAGAAGAAACTATAAAAATAGCAACAGATTTTATGAATAAATTAGACTCTAAGCTAGTTAAACAATATAGACTAAGTAGCATGCAAACCTATGCAAAAAATGGAATCTCTACTTTGTATTTTAATAGGTATGTAAATGATACTATCGTCTCTAATGACAACATAACTGTAGATGTGCTTTTTAATAATAAGTCTGTATATTCTTTCGATAGAACAAATTCAAGTGCAAAATTTAAAGATGAGAACTTTCCAAAACTTGAAAAGGCGCTTCCAAAGAAAAATATATTTTCAAACGTCGAAAATACAAATCCTTTAAGGCTTTCTTATTTAGTTACCGGAGATGAAAAAAATCAAATCGGTACGCTTGTCTATACTCACTTATTAGATACAAAGCCTTTAGATGCTACAACCGCTAATCCAATAACAATTTATACTACTGCTCCTAAAGAATCATCAAAAACCGATGCTGCTTCAGAGTTAAGCGATATTGAGATAACTGAAATTGAGAAAATTAAAAATTTAAGATCTGAAAAAGAAGTTCAATCTTTCATAGAAAAAAACTTTGATACTAAAGATTTAAAGCTTGATTCCAAACAACTTATGCTGGATAAAAATAAAAAATACTACTATCTTTTCTACTATTCTACGCCTAAAGATAGTTCTATAAGATCTTTTAGTGTAAGCATTGATGCAAAAGACCTAAGTCTATTATCCTTTAATGAGTATACAATGAATGCTGATAATGATTCTAAACTTTCAGAAAAAGAAGCAATTAATTTAGCTTCTAAATTTCTAAAGAATTTTAAACACGCTAAAAATATAGATGAAAATAACCCTGTTACTTCAACTTCTAACGGAACAACCACCATTTTATATCCTAGAATCGAAAATAATATTGCTGTTTACTCTGAAGGAATTACTATTTTAGTGGATAATTCAAGTAAAAAAATTTTCTATTATAAAACTAATTTCTCAAACGCTAAATTCCCTTCTAAATCTAATATCATAAATTTAGAAAAAGCTAAAGAATTTGCTATGAATGATTTTAGTTTAAGTTATAGATATGTTGGAAGTAAACCAACTTTAATTTACTCATATAAAGATGGTACTCCTATTTTAAGAGCAAGTGATGGTACACCTATCTCAATCGTTGGTGATGAAATTCAAAATCCAGAAATAAATTATGAAAATTCGGAAAAATCAAAATATAAAGATGAAATAACCATGTTAACGGACCTTGGTATTGGATTTTACAATTTAAAAGATTTACAAAAAAGCATTACAATCAAAGAATTTATAACGTTTATGGAATCAATAGACTCCGGAGCAACAAAATACATCGATTACTCATTTATTCCATCTCAATATGAAGACTTAAAAGAAAGTGACTTAGAAAACAGCTTAACTTATAAAAATGCAATAAAATGGATTCTAAACTTTAAAGGTATTAATGACTTTAAAAATGCAACTGAAATTTGGGATAAAACAATTTTTAAGGATTATGATAGCATAGAAAAAGAATATTTAGCATATTATTATATAGCTAAATCAAAAGGCATATATGATAAAAATGAATCTTTTCAAAATCAAAATATAAGTGCAGATGAAATACTTCATCTCATATATAATGCTGTTATAAAAAATAGAAAAATATAAATCTGTAAATAATTTTGTGTATCAACCTAAATCCAAGCTTTTTACGAGGTATAATAGTTTGGAAATATAGCTTTATTATTGATTGCTTTTTTAGTTGTCTATTGAAGTTTTCCATGGCGTATATATTAACTTTCTTATACCTACCGGATATTTGAAATATGTGGATAGTTCTTAACAATTATTCTTCCAAGAACTTACACACAATTGTAGTTGCCAAAAATTCTTTTAATGCTTGTTTAATATCTTGTACATTTTACGGTTGATATTCTTCAATTAACATTTTCGCTATTTTGACACCTCTTAATTCCGGTCTCACTCGGCATAAATTCCCTCCTAATTAGTTTTTGTCTATTCTAATCAGGAGGGTTCCATACACAAAATTTTACACAGTCTTAAAACAGATATGAATATTTCTTAATGTATCTGATATAACATCCGCATCTTTAGATCCCATTATTAGTTTCTTTATCTTTTTTTGATTTTAAGACTTTTACAACATCCCCTTAATATTTATTTACAGCGTCCATATTAAAAGTTTCTTTCTTAAAATCATTAATATATGGTAAATTAGCTCTCATTTCAATGACATAATCTAAATCTACTTCCGTTATTAGAAGTTCTTCCTCTGTTTCAGATGCCTTATTTACAATTGAACCATCCGGGCCTACAATCATTGAACTGCCGCATAAATTTTCATCTATTGCATTAACTCCGGCAATAAATATCAAGTTATAAAGAGCATTCCCTTGTAGATCTAAATACCATCTATCTTTTGCTTTCATTGACCAATAAGATATATTCAATATTATTTCAGCTCCTTTAAGCATTTGTATTCTCGAAGGTTCTGGAAATTCTATATCATAACAAATCTGCAAGCCTACATTGCCAAATTTAGTTTTTACTACAGGAAATTTATCTCCGGAACAATAGATGTTTTTTTCTTTTCTCCACAAATAGACTTTTCTCATATTACTTATAATATTTCCTTCATCATTTACAAATATAGCAGAATTGTATATCTTACCAGGAATTATTTCATCTAATTCCGGATAACCTGCATATATATAAATTTTATTTTCTCTTGCTAAACGTCTCATTTCTGATACAAAAAAATCATTTTTAGTTTCTGCTATTTTCTGTAATTCTATTTTTGAACCTATATAACCTGTATATGAATATTCAGGAAACATTATCAGCTTACAATTTTTATTACTCGCTCTGATAGTGAGTTCTTTAATTTTTCCCAAATTTTTTTCGGTTTCTTTATTGAATAATTTAAATTGCCCTTGTGCAATTTTAAAATTTCTTGTCATAAAATCTCCTATCAAAATAAATTTTTAGTTATAATACAAAGTATAATAACATTATAAATTAAATTTTAATATTTTCTTACCATCCTGCAGGAAGTAATCCTATAGTTCCTAGTATATGGTATATTACAGTCCCCCCATAAACTATTATTATAGTTGCTTGTACCGGTTTAGATGCTAATTTACCTGCACTCCACTCCGGTTTAATCTCTCCATTTTTTCTAGCACTATTAACCATAAATATTGGTAAAATAGCCATAATTGCTGCTGCAAAAGTTCCGGAAAAATATATTGCATCAACAAATCCTACCATACCTGTAACGGTTAAAAATAGTAGTATACCTAGGCAGATTATCATCAACATTATTCTCGTCTTAGGATCTGAATCACTTTTGAAATGAAAAAAGTCCACTATATTTGATATTAATGTCTGTGTTATTGGAGTAAAAGATGTAAATATTGCCATCAATGCAAATAAGTTGCACTCACAAATGCCCAATTTCCTATTGCCTTTCCCCATGTTATAGTTGCTACTTGTTCTATATTATTAGACGGAGAAACTAAGAAAGTTCCCAAAGGGATCAAAATCAATAATATTGCCACTATTATTTGCCCTAACAAAAGTGAAGGAGCAAGTTTTTTGGGGTCATGTGCTAACCCTCTGGCTAAGTCCGGAACTAAATATTGTCCGATATAACTAAAAGCCGCAACGTTGAAAATAGGAATTGCATAGTCCCAATTAGATTCAAACAGTCTTGATAACTCTGCATTTTGACTTACAAAACTTGCACTTATTAAAACCAGGATTAAAACTATCATTAGATATGACATATATTTTCCTGCAACTCCTACAGCTTTTAATCCAATGTATACAACTATTGATGATGGAATTAAAAATATAAAAGTTCCAACAATTTGCGGTACTCCTATTAATTTAGATATTATACTTCCACTTCCATTAAAGTAGGCTATTAAACATGAAAATGAATTTTTCACCACTGCCAAAAATATTAAAACTCTTGCTGCCGGACCAACATATTTTTCAGCAAGTCCAGGTAACTGAATCATTTTTCTTGTTCTTAATGTAGCTTCAGCAGCGTAATACATAGAAAATAAAGTTAATAAACCAGATAATAACAACCATATAGCTATTACCGGAAAACCACCTTTTCTTGCAGCATAAGCAGTCCCAAGCGCTCCCGAACCTATGCCGCAACCTACAACTTGAAAAATAACTTCTGCTGAAGTAAGTTTTTGAATCTTTAGAGCCCCTTCTTCGTATTGAGTATTTCTATTTTCCATATTTCACCTCAATATTTATTTAGAGCTTCCATAGTAAATGTATCTTCTTTAAAATCATTTAAATACGGAAATTTTGATCTCATTTCTACTACATAATCTAAATCAATTTCTGTTATTAACAATTCTTGTTCTGTTTCAGATGCCCTATTTATTATTTCTCCATCCGGTCCTACTATCATAGAACTGCCGCATAAATTATCTTTTACTGCATTAGTTCCCGACATAAATAAAACATTAAATAAAGCATTTCCTCGCATATCTATAAACCATCTTGTTCTTGCAGGCATTGACCAATAGGAAACATTTAATATGATCTCTGCTCCTTTTAAGGCTTGTATTCTTGAAGGTTCTGGCAATTCCATATCATAGCAAATTTGTAATCCTACTTTGCCAAATTTAGTACTTACTACAGGATATTTCTCCCCTGCTCTATACTTTAATTTCTCATCCCCCCATAAATATACTTTCCTCATATTTGCCAGTATATTTCCTTCGTCATCTATAAATATAGCTTAATTATAAATTCTTCCAGCTACTATTTCATCTAATTCAGGATAGCCTGCGTATATATGAATTTTATTTTCTTTTGCTAATTTTTTCATTTCCGACACAAAAAATCATTTTTTGTCTCCGCTAATTTTTGTAATTCAAGAGCCGTTAATGAATATCCTGTATATGCACATTCCGGTAATGTAATTAAATCACACTCTTTTGCTCCAGCCTCTTCAATAAATTTTTTCATTAAATTAAAATTTTGCTCTGTATTATTAATCAATGCAAATTGTCCTTGAGCTATTTTTAATTTTCTTGGCATAAAAACCCCCTTTTCGCTACGCAAATGTTTTCTTAAATTATACATTAAAAGGGAACATCAATTAGTATATTCCCTTTTAATAAGATATGTTTTTATTACCTATTGATTATATTGATATCTATTTTACTTTGTGCAATTTATTTTAAATAAATATTAATTTTCCACACATAAAACCTTCCCATTATCTACAATAAGTTCTCCATCAAATATTATAGTAGGATTGTATTGAACCATGTCTATATGAACTGTAGAAGTTGCAGGTTGACCATAATAATAGCCATTCCCCATTGCAATATGACAAGTTCCTAAAGCTTTCTTTTCTTCTTCAAAATCTCCATTGAATAAACTTTCAGGATTTAACCCTATTCCAATTTCTGCTATATTATCACTTCCAGGAATAGTATCAATTTGTTTTCTAATTTCTCTTACTATTTTTGGATCTCCATCAATAACTTCAACTATTTTACCACCCTCAACTTTCAATCTTACAGGTTCTGATGGATTCCCATAATAACAAATCGGTCCATCTATGACTAAAATTCCTTCTGTAGTTCCAATAACTGGTCCTAAAGATACTTCTCCATCCGACCATGCCATAGCATCTCCAGGCTTTCTAGCTATGCCACATTCAATTATTGGTTCCATATCATTCATTTCCATTTTTAAATCAGTTCCTGCAGGAGTTGTTATATGAGCAAATTTTTTTCCTCTCCACACAGCCTGTAGCTTTTCTCCGTTGGCATATATTTTTTCATAATCAGCAAGCGCTCCTCCACGAGTAAAATTATCTATTCCTCTTAAGCAAATAGAACATTCCCTTAATTTTTTTTCGTTTATTAATTCTTTTAATCTATTATTATAGATAGCAGCTCCTGATGAAGTTGTCATTCCAATAAACACATCACACTTTTCCATTCCAAGTTCTAATGACTTAGGAAAAATAGTAGCTTTGTCTTTACCTCTTATAGGCATCATATATACACCGCATTCCGCTCCAAGTGTATTGGCCGCTCCCATCAATGCATCAACCATTCTGGTATCAGTTTGAGGATCTGTTACTATTAAAACTTCTTCCCCTTTTTTTACTCCCATACATTTATCTAATAAATAATAAGCTCTTTCAAAGCATTCTATAATTCTGTTATCCATAATTCTCTCCTCTTTATAAACTCATATTATAATAATCATCCGTATTTAATTTATTTTCACTTTTTGCTATTATTACAGAGGTTACTAAATCCCCTAAAGAATTAGTTGCTGTATGAATTTGATCTATTATCCTATAAATACCGGCTACCAGTGCAGTAGCCTCTAAAGGAAGCCCCATTTGAGTTAAAAGTGAAATACTGATTATTAAACCTATTTGAGGTGTTGCTGCACACCCTACACTCAATAATGTACCTTGAAGTACAATAAAAATTTGTTGTCCCACACTTAATTCAATACCATATAACTGAGCTGCAAATACCACTATACATGCGAAGTATATGTTTGTTCCATTCATATTTGCTGTTGCTCCTAAAGGCAATACAAAGTTTGAAACTTTATCATCAACACCTAATTTTTCAGGCGCCACCCTCATTGACACAGGTAATGCTGCTGAGGATGTACATGTGCTAAAAGCTATTAGCCATGGTTCGAAAGCTTTTTTGAAAAAAGGCAAAGGTTTTACTTTCCCAAGTACGATTAGTACTATTGGGTAAAAAATTAAAGTTACTGTCAAGGCTGAAATATAATCTGTGATGATGAACTTAAACACTGGCCCAAATATGGATGTTCCAAATTTTATCATTGTAACACTCATCAAACCAAATACCCCAAATGGAATTATTTTTACTATCCACCCAATCATTGTTAACATAGCATCGGTTATAACAGATATGATATTTATTAATTCTTTTGTTCTGCTTTCTTCTAAATAAATAATCGCAAATCCAAGAATTAAAGCAAATACTATAATAGGCATCATATCTCCATCAGCTAATGACTTAATGGGATTGATAGGAAGTAATCCTAAAATTATTTCATAAGGACCTGGTAATGTAGCTTCTGTAGCCATTGCATTTTCAACTGAACCTAAAGTTATTCCTATTCCCGGTTTAATAATATTTACAAAAATTAAACCCACGCCAGCAGCAAAAGCTGAGCTTAATAAAAACCATAGAATCGTTTTTAATCCTATACTTTTTAAAGCATTTATATCTCCCAATGAAATAGCTGCATTTAAAATACTAAAAAATACCAATGGTACTAAAACCATCTTTATAGCTTTTATAAAAAAGTCACCTAAAAATTGCATAAAAGGTATTACTTTTTTAGCTATAAAAGGAATATCTTCTCCACCCATCTTATTTAAAATCAGACCTACTATTACTCCTAATACTAGTCCAATAAATATTTTTACATATGATGGAATTTTTCTTTTATTAACTTCTTCAGTCATTTTAATTCCTCCTATTTAGTTTTAAAACTTTATCTTCTATTACCTCCCTTTAATACTTGCAAGTATTTTACACTCTAAGTTTATATTTAAATTCGGATTAAGTCAAGTCATTTTATTAATTTTGAAGAATATTATTCTTCTTTTATTTATATAAGAATTTATTTATTCATATAATAATTGATATTATCTGTTTTTACTTGTATAATGTATAGATAAAAGGGGGATTTTATGCGGAATTCAATAAATTTTGAAAACTTGAATATATTACAAAGAATAAATTATTTTAAAGAAAACTTTAGTAAAACACAATTAAAAATTGGAGATTTTATTCTTGAAAATTTTGACAAGACTGTTTTTTACACTTCAACAGAACTTGCCTATAAATGTGGAGTCAGTGAATCTAGTGTTGTAAGATTTGCCAATTTTATTCAATATAAAGGTTATTCTGACATGCAGAATGATTTACAAAATTTTTTGAGAGAAAAAATAACCATGACTCAAAGGCTACATAATTTAACTGAAAAAAAAGGTAACCAGACTCAAATTCTCTATGATGTATTGCAAAAAGGTAAAGACGATATTCAATGGCTAATAGATAATATTAATCCTAATACATTTGATGAAATAGTTGATATAATTTCTACTGCAAAAAAAGTCTATCTTGTGGGTTCACGAAGTTCATATTCTGTTACATACTTTTTGGGTTTGAGTTTAAAATGGATCAGAAATAATGTTTATATTATAGATGGCATCAACAGAGATTTTGATGATATATCTGAAATTACATCCAAAGATGTCCTTATATCTTTAAGTTTGCCTCGTTATTTAAAAAGTACTTTAAATATTCATAGATATGCATATAATAGAGGAGTTAAAACAATTTGTATTACAGATTCAATTACATCTCCTCTGGTTAAATATACAACCATTCCTTTATTAATAAACAATGAAATTCTTTCTTTCTCTGATAACCTTATACCTGTTATAACTATTGTTACAGCCCTTTTGAATTCTATAGCAGCTAAAGAAAAAAAAGCGGAGCAAAAAATGGCTAAAAAGGAAGCTTTTTGGAATGATTTTGAACTTTATCAAAAATTTTAAATATCTAATTGCAACAATAAGTTATCCACCTTACTTAATCATAGAAAACTATGTTACTTTCTTAAGTCTTCCCCTATTTAACTAGGGGAAAATTTTTTATACCTTTATTTCTTTTATAAATTCCTCGTAAGACGTGCTAAAATTTAGTATCTTTCCATGATAATTATTTATCGATACTATTATTCTCTCTATTTGTTTTTTTGACAAAGTTTCTATTGATTTTCTTTTATTTTGTAGCGCCTTTATTTATAGTGTTATTTATTGTATTAAGAGCTTCTCCTATATGTTTAGCTGTTTTTCTGTTACTACCCCCTCATTTAATTATATATAGTATATAATTTTTCATATTTTTGTCTTCAAAATTCATTATGACATTAATAATTTATTTTATGTTTCAAGTATGATACCTTGAAAAATATTCCCTATTGTTATATTCTTTTAAATGGAGGATAAAAGATATTATGAGCGAAGAAAAATTTAGAACATCAGATCATAAAAGAGAGTTAAAGCGAAAAAAAAGACGCCAAAAAATGCGTCGCAGAAGAATGATTTTTTACGTAGGTGTACTTGTCCTACTTTTTATAGTAATACAAATATTTTCAGCAATACTTGGAAGTTTCAAAAAAGATACCTCTAAAGAAATTTCATTCAATTGGTTTTTAGATAAAGCATATCGCGATTCAATAGGTGCTGTCAGAACACATATGCCAAACTATAATAATTTTAAAGATAGCTTAAATGCTGTTTATGATGAATTTGAGTTTATGAAAAAAGAACTTATGCCCGGCGAAAACCATTTGGTACAGGCAAATAATTATGCATATGATACGGCAGAAATTAGATCCTATATAAGAGGAGAAAAGAAATACACCGGAAAAGATAAACTTGTATTTTTAACCTTTGATGATGGCCCTAATACTTCGATTACACCACAAGTTTTAAATACTTTAAAGAAAAACAATGTACACGGAACGTTCTTTGTCGTTGGAAGTAGAATTACAGAGAAAACTTATCCTGTATTAAGAAAGACAATATATAACGGTAATGCAATAGGAACTCACTCTTTCTATCACAATTATGATATTTTATATCCTGGAAGAGTTGCTGATCCGGCAAAAATTAAAGAAGAAACTCAACTAACTTTGGCAAGACTCCAAAAAGTTTTTGGAGATAATTTCCACAGTGTCCCATGGAGATACCCAGGCGGTCATATGTCTTGGCAAAACACCTCTGAAGCAGACAGTGTAATCTCTGCAATGAATGTAGAATGGCTTGACTGGAATTGTATGACAGGAGATGCTGAACCTAAAAAGACAAGGCCTACTACAAACTCAGGCATACTTGAAACCTTAGATAAAACTTTGAACCAAAATTTGCACACAGATGTAGCTGTTGTACTTATGCACGATGCAACAAACAAACAATTGAGCGTTGATTCACTACAAGATGTAATAGATTATTTTAAAGAACATAACTATAAATTTGGAATACTAAAATAAGGAGGATAACCCTCCTTTTTTTAAAAGGGGAAACAAAATGTTAAAGATAAAAAATTCAATAGAAATAGATGGAATAAGTATTGAAACGCTAAAGAAAACTTATGGAACTCCACTGTATATATATTCAGTAAATGGCATGAGAGATAGAATTGGCGAGATAAAAAAAGATTTCTTAAATAAATATGAAAATACAAGTGTCGCTTATGCTGCAAAAGCATTTTTGACAACCGCAATGGCAAAATTTATTAAAGATGAAGGATTGAATTTAGACGTTGTCAGTGGCGGAGAAATAGCAATCGCGCTTAACGCAGATTTTCCACCTGAAAAAATTGAATTCAATGGTAATAACAAACTCGAAGAAGAAATTTCATTTGCAATAGAAAATAACGTCGGTAAATTTATAATAGATGGAGCCGATGAATTATCAATAATTTCAAAATATGCAAAAAATCTAAACAAAACTGTTAATGTACTTTTTAGAATTACTCCTGGAGTTGATGCGCACACTCATGAGTATATCCAAACAGCAAATGCGGATTCAAAATTCGGCTTTAATCTAACTGATGTTTTAGAATATGTAAAAATTGCTAATTCAGATGAAAATATAAAATTCTTAGGCTACCATTTCCACTTAGGTTCTCAACTTTTTGAAAATGAAGTTTACTTAAAAGCAATTGATGCAGTTAGCGAATTGATCAAAGAAACAGAAAAAATTACCGGTTCGCCCCTACATGATTTAAATATTGGTGGTGGATTTGGGATAACTTATACTGATGAAATAAGAAAACCATACTCTTACTTTTTAGAGCCTATTATGAAAAAAATAGACTCTCTATATCAAAATTCAACTCGCCCACATATAACCATTGAACCTGGAAGAAGTATTGTAGGAGATTCTGGATATACCCTTTATACTGTTGGAAATATTAAAGAAATACCTAATATGAGAAAATATGTTACCGTTGATGGTGGTATGACAGACAATATAAGACCGGCACTATACAATGCAAAATATACTGCTCTTACAAATTCTAAATCAGAAACTCATGAAGATGTTAGAATTGTTGGAAAATGTTGTGAATCAGGTGATATATTGATTAGAGAAATTGAGCTTCCAAAACTAAACCGTGGTGATTTAATTCTTGTGCTTTCTACAGGTGCTTATGGCCATAGTATGTCAAGCAATTACAATTCACTTCAAAGACCGGCCGTAGTGTTTACAGAAAATGGAACACACAGACTCGTTGTAAGAAGAGAAACTTACAACGATTTGGTAAATAGAGATATAGATTAATCATAATTTATCTTTGTACATTATAATATTACACATGATGAAAAGAGGCCCTGTATATTTACAGAGCCTTTAATCTTTTTAATTATTTTCCAATTAAGGTGTCAAGTCTTGCTTTATCAAAGCCTACAATTTCTTCAGTTCCTACAACTATTACAGGAACTCCTGAATACCCCTTTTCCATTAATTCACTTCTTGCTTGTGCATCGTTTTGAACATTTTTCTCTTCAAATTCAATTCCTTTTTCTTTTAAATAATCCTTTGCCATTGTGCAATACGGACATGTATTTGAAGTATAAACTGTAATCTTTTCCATTTTTTAATTCCCCCTTAATCTCTTTGAATTATACCCTTATCTTTATTTATTAATCAACCTAATCTATGTTTTGCGTGTACCAATCCATCTTTAAATATACACTGTATATGTTCATCATCTAATGAATAAATAGCATTTCTTGCAACTCTCTCAACTCTTATTATATTATGGCTCCTCAAAACTGCAAGTTGATGAGATATCGAAGATTGACTCATCTGAAGTACGTTTGAAATTTGAGTAACATTCATTGGTCCTTTTGACAGTGCGTAAAGTATTTTTATTCGAGTTGGATCTCCCATAGATTTAAAGATAATTGAAATTTTATTAATTAGTTCAGTATGTTCTGAAAATTCTTTAATCTCTTGTTCTACACTCATTTTATCACCTCAAATTTTGGGAAAATTTATAGTTAAAACTATAAATTCTTCCGGTGTCAAAGTTTCTGCTCTTCTCTTAGAATCTATATTAGATATTTTTAAAACATTTTCTATTATGTCTTTACATATATCAAATCCATAAGTAGATAAAGAATTTATGATAGTTTTTCTTCTCTTTGAAAAAGATGCCTTGACAATTTTAAATAGTTTTTCTCTATCTACAACTGCCAAATCATCTTTTAATTTAAATCTAACTACGCCAGAATCAACTCTTGGTCTTGGCATAAACACTGTACTTGGTACGTCAAATTCATATTTTACATCAGAATAAAATTGCACAAAAACTGATAGAGAACCATAGTCTTTTGTTGAAGGCTTTGCTGAAAATCTTCTTGCAACTTCTTTCTGTACCATTACTGTTATAGATTCAGCTCTTGTCTGCTCTATAATTCTTGTCAAAATAGGAGTTGTTACATAATAAGGTAAATTTGAAACAACTACAAAACTTTCACCTTCAAACTCTTCTTCTAATATTTTTAAATCCAATTTTAAAAAATCGTCATAGATAACTTTTACATTATCTAATTTCAAAGTTTCTTCATGAACCGGAATTAGCTTTTTATCTATTTCTATAGCCAAAACTTTTTTAGCTCTCATTGCCAATTCTTCTGTAAGAGTTCCGAGTCCAGGTCCTATTTCGAGTACATTCTTCCCCTCAACTTCAGCTACATCCACAATTTTTCTGACAATATTTCCATCTATCAAAAAATTTTGGCCTAAAGATTTAGAAAATTTAAACCCATATCTATCTAATATTTCTACCACTCTATGTGGTTTATAAAGTCTTTCCATTTAAACCTACTTTTTCAGTATTTCTTCTGCTGATTTTATGGCGTTTTCAAATTCTTCTATGGTTATTTTAAAACCATTGAGTTTATTGACCATTTGTTTTGCATTACCGTGTCCTATTTTTAAAACATCTCCAACAATTTCTCTCTTGCTTTTTGAATCAGTTCTTCCAGTCAACCCATATCTCATCAACATAGCCTCATTAAATAAATTCGTCTTTTCTTCAAAATCAGGGCGCGCATTCATTATCGCTGTTCTTATATCTTCAGCTTTGGCATTTTCAATTCCTATATTATCTCTCTTAGTGGCTTTCGACTGTGATAAAAATGCGTGTTTTACACCTTTAACCTGTGAAGATATGTCATTTCTTATCTTCTTTCCCATATAGTCAGGGTCTGTGAAAACTATTAGTCCCCTCTTCTTTTGAATATCCTTTAATTGATTTATGAGCCTTCTGCCGTATCCAAATCCATGAGTTTGAATTACATCGCATTCCAATGCACCTTTTACAGCTGTGATATCATCTCTGCCTTCTACAACTATCACTTCTTTAATCATTGTAAAACCTCTTTGCATTTTCAGCAGTTATATCTATAATTTCTTGAACCTTCATTCCTCTTATCTTAGCTATTTCTTTTGCAGTATGTTTTATAAACATCGGCTCGTTCCTCTTGCCTCTCATAGGTGTTGGTGCAAGATAAGGCGAGTCAGTTTCTAAGACCAACATCTCCAAAGGCACTTCTTTTGCAACTTCTTTAGGGTGGACAGAATTTTTAAAAGTTACAGTTCCCCCAAGTGCTATATAGCAACCCAACTTTATATATTCTCTCATCATCTCAACAGACTGTGTAAAACAATGTATTAAAAATTTTAAATCGGGATGCTCTTCCTTAGCTGCTTTTATAATATCAAAAGTTTCTTGCACTGCATCTCTTGTGTGAACTACTATCGGCAAGTTCAACTTATGAGCCAGTTCAATCTGTCTTATAAACACTTCTCTTTGAGTATCTCTAGGTGAATAGTCATAGTAATAATCTAATCCTATTTCACCTATTGCCTTTACATTTTCATTTTTGGCAAGTTCTATTAGCTTATTTTCTACTTCGTCATTATATTCATCAGCAGAATGAGGATGCACCCCAATAACTGCTCTCAAATTTTCGTATATTGATGCGAGTTCAACAGAGACTATTGAAGATTCTAAATCTGCCCCTATGTTATAAACTCTTTCAACTCCATTTTCTTCAAGATTTGAAATTACGATATCTCTATCGTAATCAAATCTTTCACTATCTAAGTGTGCATGAGAATCTATAATTCCCATTAACAAATCACGCTCCCGTCCGGTAAATCTTCGTGTATAGTAGCTAAAGATATATTTCCTTTTTCATCTTCAGCCGCTAAAATCATACCTTCTGAAAAAACTCCTCTGAAGTTATGTGGCTTTAAGTTAGTTATAACAAGTATTTTCTTTCCAGTTAGATATTCCTTACTGAATTTACTCTTTATATTTGAAACTACAACTCTTTTTTCTTCGCCTAATTTTAAATTCAAAAGATAAAGTCTATCTGCATTTGGATGATCTTCTACTGATTCTATTAAAGCTACTTTGATTTCTAATTTATCAAAGTCATCAAGAGTGATTTCCGGCTTTCCTGCTACTTCTTCAGCTTCTCCAGCCCAAGCTTTCTTCTCTGCCGCTCTTTGGTCTATCAACTCTTGGTTTGCTGTGTTAAGTCTTTCAAGTTCTTTTTCAACATCAAGTCTTGGGAAAAGAACTCCTAAATTCTTAACTTTTTCACCTGCAACGCAAAGTCCCCAAGTCTTAGCATCTTCCCATGAAATCTCATCTTTAATTTTAAGCGATTTTCTGATTGAGATTGAAGTTTTTGAAAGAAATGGTGAAATCAATACTGACACAACTCTTAGCGATTCTGCTAAATTGTAAAGTACTGTATCAAGTCTCTTTCTCTTGTCTTCATCTTTTGCCAATATCCATGGTGTTGTTTCATCTACATATTTATTTGAACGTCTTATAAGGTTCCAAATTTCTTCAAGCGCAACTGAGAATTGGAAGTGTTCCATAGCTTCGTCTACCTTATCAGCAGTTCCTATTGCTATTTTTTTCAAGTCTTCATCAACTTTTTCAAATTCTATAGCTTCTGGTATATATCCATCATTGTACTTTTCAATCATTGATATTGTACGAGATACTAAGTTGCCAAGGTCATTTGCAAGGTCTGAATTTAATCTTCTTATGAATTTTTCTCTATTAAATGAACCGTCTGCTCCAAAGCTAAATTCTCTAAGCAAGAAATATTTAAGAGCATCTATTCCATATAAGTCTATAATTGGTTCCGGATAGATTATATTCCCCTTAGATTTGCTCATCTTATCGTTGTCGAATAATATCCATCCATGACCAAAAACTTTTTTAGGAAGCGGTAAATCCAATGCCATTAAAATTGCCGGCCAAATTATAGTGTGGAATCTCGTAATTTCTTTACCTACCAAGTGTACATCTGCCGGCCAGAAAGAATTGAATTTTTCATCATCTGCTCCATATCCTATTGCAGATAAGTAGCAAGAAAGCGCATCTATCCAAACATACACAACGTGCTTTTCATCAAATGGAACTTTAACTCCCCAATCAAAAGTTGACCTTGAAACTGATAAATCTTCTAAATTTTCTAAGAAGTTTTTTATCATCTCATTCTTTCTCGATTCAGGTTCAATGAAATCAGGGTGATCTTCATAATATTTTAAAAGTCGATCTCTATATTTTGACAATCTAAAGAAATATGATTCTTCTTTTTGAACATTTGTAGGTCTACCACAGTCAGGGCAAGTGTGCCCTTCTCCTAATTGAGATTCTGTCCAAAATGACTCACATGGTGTACAGTAATATCCTTCATATTCAGACTTGTAGATTTCTCCCTTATCATATAGTTCTTTAAATATCTTTTGTACGTTCTTTTCGTGTTGTTCATCTGTCGATCTTATAAATGAATCATATTCTATCTCTAATTTTTCCCAAAGAGCTTTTATAGATACAATTATATTGTCCACATATTCTTTAGGCTCAAGTCCGACTTCTCTAGCCTTTTCTTCAATTTTTTGTCCATGCTCATCAGTGCCTGTTGTAAAGAACACATCATATCCTTGTAACTTTTTATATCTCTTTATGCTGTCTGCCGCCACTGTACAATAAGTATGCCCTATGTGTAGATTATCTGAAGGATAGTATATTGGCGTTGTTAAATAATATTTTCCCTTTTCCATTTTTGTCCCCCTGTTCCAAAAAACAAGACTTTTTCTGTCTTTTATAATATATAAATTATATGCTAAAGCACTTATATTTTCAACTTTTGAGCATTTTAAGAGGGAGCATGTGCTCCCTCTTATATGTCTCCTTTTACGACCAAAACTGAAACTTTTGAACTATTTATTACTTTATTTGAAACTGAACCTAACACAGTTCTTGAAAAAGCACCTAATCCTCTGTTCCCCATTACTATTAAATCTATATCGTGTTCTTCTGCAAACTTTGTAATTTGTTGTGCGGGATTCCCACTTGTGTAAAAAGTTTCAATTTTCTTAGGATAGTCAGAAAGTTCATTTTCAACATCTGATAAAACTAACTCTGCTCTTTCTGTGTTAGCTCTTTCTATTTCTAAAGTATATGGGAAATTTGTAGGGTATTGTTCAAATATGCTGGTCTCCGGAATTACTGTAAGTACAACCAGATCTGCATCATACTTCTTACCTATATCTTTTGCTACATAAACTGATTTTTTAGATATTTTTGAACCGTCTATAGGCACTAAAATCTTCATTGTGATTCCCCCTTTTTATTATTAGATTTACCCCATTAGCAGAAAATAAAACCCAACATCTAAATCTTAAACTTTGCCATTTAAAACATCATTTAAGTCTTCTCAAATCTCTAAAAATTCTAACATATTCTTTATAGCTGCCTCCTTCATAGTCAACTCCAATTACTACTCCTTCTTTTTCATACTCAAATCCAACATTTTCTATATAATTTACATTCACTCCATCTATTATTTTTTTTTCCATTTTCCCAGAATAATACACTCTTCCTTCATATTGATTCAATAATCTTTGGAAAATTCTAACCGGTTTCCCATCCAACTTATAAAAAGAATATAAATAATTCGATTTCCCATTTTCATCCATTTCAGACATAATATGTTTATATTTTTTACCTAACACCACCGGCTCAAAATTTAATTCTTCTTTAATCTCAGCTATATTTTCTTTTCTCTGTAATTGAATATTACTTTCAATTAAATTAAATTCATGTCTTTTTATTTTTTGCTTATTTATTAAAACTTTTATTTTTTCTATATTACCTCCAGTATGCTTCATTATTTTAACTAAACTCTTTCCCGTATGAGTAAATGGCATTAAAAATAATATCACCGTTACAGCGGAAATATACTTTAATATTTCTGTTTTCTTCTTTAACTTTTTCTTTCTGATAAGTTTCTTAACTCTTTTCTTTGTTTCTTCTGACGGTTTATACATTCCAATAATTTCTGTGATAATTTCTAAGTCTTTTTGGTCAAATTCATCTATAATATCATAATCTATTTCTTTATCCAGTCTGCTACTGTCATTCTCCATAATATTCCTCCAGTCTCTTTCTAATTTTCTTAATAGCTCTGTGTAATATAACAGTTACATTTGAATATCCTATATCCATTAATTCTGAAATCTCTTTATTGCCAAGTCCAGCCCCAAACTTCATTGAAATAATTTCCTGTTCTTTATCCGATAGAGTTCGAACTGCCTTCTCTAAATATTCATACTCTTCTTGCTTTTCTATACTGTCTTCAACACGCTTTTCAAACTTAATAAAATTTGCAAAATCATATATGGAACACGTTTCTTTAACATTAGATTTTCTATAATAATCAGTTATCATATTTCTAGTTATCCTAAAAACCCAAGTATCCAAAGTCCCTTTAGTTGAATCATAACTATTTAATTTTTCACTTAGCCGCATAAATACTTCTGCTGACAAATCTTCCGCATCCTCTTTATTTAAAATACGATGAGAAACAAATTTATAAATTCTATCAAAATATATTTCATATAATTGTTCAGAATCTATATCTTTAAAACTTTCTGAATCCGTCATTCATTCCCTCCTTATTAGCTTATAATAATGAATACGTAATAAATTGAAAAATATTACAAAAAAAGTACCACTTAAATGGTACTAAATTTCTATATATCTAAAACCATGACCTTGAATATCCGAGGTATCACTAACCGCAACAAATGCTCCTTTATCTATTTTATTTATTATCGATTTAACCTTTACTACTTCAATCGGAGTACATATCATATATATTATCTTAAATTTATTATGACTATATGCCCCTTCTCCGTAAATATATGTCATCCCTCTATTCATATTGCTATAAATACTATTTACAATTTTTTCATCATGTTCACTTATTATAAATACTTGCTTTTGCTTTCCGACTCCTAAATGGATTTTATCCATCACCCTATATGCGATAAATAATGCAACAAGTGTATAAAGTGCCCTGTCTAAAGAATATATAAAAGACGATAACATTATTATAAAAAAGTTTATTATCATTAATACATTACCTACAGAAATACTGTACTTCTTTTTTATTATTGCCCCAATTATATCAAGTCCACCCGTTGAGCATCCATTTCTCAGTGTAATTCCCATTCCAATTCCATTTAGGACTCCCCCAAATATACAAGATAGTAAAACATCTTTGGTGATTATAAATCCTGATGCTGTTATAGAGTCTAAAACTCCTACATAAAAAGATATCAAAAATATCGATATAGTCGAAAAAAACATAAATTTCATATCCAAATACATAATCCCAAGTATCATAGGAGGTAAATTTAATAAAAATAAAATCAAACCTATTGGAATTGGGAGATATAAATCTAAAAGAGCTGATAACCCTGTAACCCCTCCGGATATTAGTTGATTAGGTCGCAACAACAACACAAAAGCCATTGCGCAAAATAAATTTCCTATCAAAATTGCAAAGAGTTTTTTTATAAATACTTCTTTTGTGATATTAAATTTCAAACTTATCCCTCCTACTTTGATTATAGGATTAAGAGCTTAAATAGTAAACCTTATTTATTATTTTATTGTAATTATCTCTTTACTAACTATTAAATATTGTCAAAGTTTTAGATTTTAATTATGTGGTATAATAAAAATAAGATAAATAAGGAGGTATTCTATGAAAAAACTAAGCTTATTACTTATTGCACTCGTTCTACTCAGTGCTTGTGCAAAGAATGAACCAAAAAATAATTCTAAAGACACTACAACTGCATCTGAAAATAAAAGCGCCCAAGAAACTGATAAAAAAATTAACAATGAAGAAGAAATTCTATATTCATACACAGGACAAAACGAAAACTTTGAAGCAAGAGCTATCGTAACTCCTGTAACCGAAGAATATTTAAAATCTTTAGCTGATGAACACGCCGGTACAAACTCTGATGAACTTCAAAAAATCATGGAACAAAATCCTGTATATAAAGTAAATATATATCTTACATATACTGGAGATTCATTGGGAGAACTCCCCGATATAACAGATGTTTCATTTAAAACTTCTCTTACTGATGTATTTGAAGCTTCTACTAGTGAATTATCTAAAGAAACTCTAGTTAAAATTCTAACCGGCAAAGAAGCTATCTCAAAAGATATGTTAATACCCGAATCATTTTCTTCTAAAGTAAATGAATCATCCGTTATAAAAATAAACGCTCAATCTAAGACAATGCCGGAATTTAATTTTGACATAGACTTAAAGGTAAATTAAATTATGTTCAAGGCTCTGTTTTATCTTTTAATAGATTTAATACAGAGCCTTTTTGGAGGTATGTATGAAAAAAATACTAATTGTTTTAATGCTATTGCTATTTTTGACAGCTTGTGCTGAAAAAAAAGATAATAAAGAAACAGTAGCTGCACTTAGAAAGTCTCCCGAATATTTATCATATTCTGAGTACAATATTAGAAATGACTATGAACCTTATTATACATTCGAGGGAGAAAATGAAAATTTTAAAGCTGTCTACACAATAAAGCCCATTGACCAAAGTATAATAGAGCAGTATTCTGAAAAATTCCCTACCAATGATAAACTCACAGCTAAATCTTTGCAAGTCGATTGTTATTTAACTTATAAAGGTGATTTGGCTGAAAGTGATTTAGATTTA
>NZ_JAXDSS010000085.1:0-3802 GCF_034090345.1 Peptoniphilus sp.
GTGAAATATTAAAATTGAATAGAAGAGTTTAAAAATCAAAAAACATTCATAAAGTAATTAAATAAACTGCTAAAATAACTCTTTAAAGTACAGTTTTACACATGAAATTCACAATATGTGGATAAGAATTAACAAATAATAGTAGAACATTTGTATATAAACGTGTGGACAATGTGGATAAATTTGTGGATTAAGTAAATAAAAGGGATAGCGGAGTTTTTGATTGTGAATATAAGTTATGGAAATAAAATGGCTAAATTTAAATGATTATCTAAGATAAATTAAAATACTAAATGATAATCTCTAAATTTAGCCATGTATTTCTGTGGATAAAATAGAATTCTAAAAAGTTATAAACATTAAAGTTCTTCTAGTTCAATCCATTGGTCATAAAGAGTTGATAAAGAATCCGAAAGAGTTTGTCTTTTGTTGCTAAGTTTTTGAACCAACTCAATATCAGAATAAATTTCAGGGTTGGAGAGTTCCACGTCGATATTATTTATTTCTGATTCAAGAGATTCAATTTCTTTTTCCAAGCTTTCTTTTTTAGCTTTTAGTTTTTTCTGTTCATCACGTTGTAATTTTTCCTGCTTTTTTTGGATTTGAAGTTGAGTTTTAGAAATAACTACCTCATCATCTTCGTCATCGCCTTTAGTCTTTTGAAGATAGTAGTCATAATTTCCCAAAAATTCATCCATACCATCGGAGTTCATTTTCAAAATTTTATCGCAAGTGGAATTTAAAAAATATCTATCGTGAGATATTGATATAACCGTTCCATCAAACGAGCGTATTGCTTCTTCAAATACTTCTTTGGAATCTATATCTAAATGGTTTGTAGGTTCGTCCAAGAATAGAGTGTTGGCACCCTTTAACATCAATTTTAAAATGGATACACGTCCTTTTTCTCCACCGGATAAATCACCGATTATTTTGAATACATCGTCTCCGATGAATAGAAATTTTGCAAGATACGAACGAATTTCATAGTGAGTTAATTTTGGATATTCATCCCATATCTCATCGATGACTGTATTGTCAGGATTTAGATGTTCCATTTCTTGGTCAAAATAAGCTATTTTTAATTTTGAACCGTATTGGATTGAGCCTGAAGTTTTTTCGAGTTCTCCAGTCAATATTTTAAACAGAGTAGATTTTCCAACTCCATTGTCGCCGATTATTCCGCATTTTTCATTTTTATAGATATTAAAAGTAATATTCTCAAAAATTTTCTTATTAGAAAATGATTTGGAAAGTTCCCTTACTTGTAGTACGTCCTTACCGGATTCGTAGAGAGGAGTAAAAGACAACTTAGTTTTTTTACTCTCATTAGGGGGCGGAAGTCTCTTCATTTTTTCTAAGAGTTTTTGTCGAGATTTTCCCTGTCTTATAAATCTATCACGCCCTAAACTCATATATCTTTCGATAATTTGCTCTTGTCTTTTTATTTCTTTTTGTTGGTTTTCATATTGTTTTGTAAGTTGTTCTATTTGTTTTTTACGTTCTTTAACATAGACATCATAGTTCCCCACGAATGTTGTCAAGCTATGGTTTTCCAACAAGACTATCTTATTTACGACATTATTTAAAAAATATCTGTCGTGAGATATTATTATACAAGCGCCAAGATAGTCTTTTAAATATTTTTCAAGCCAAGAAATGGCATCCACATCTAAATGGTTAGTAGGTTCGTCAAGAAGCATTAAATCAGGTTTAGACAATAATAGTTTTGCAAGACCAACTCGGGACTTTTGACCACCTGATAGTGTGTTTACATTACGATTAAAATCTTCCTCTGAAAATCCAAGACCTATTAAAGTGCCACGGATCATAGAGGGATATGAGAATCCTCCAAGTTCTATAAATTTCTCTTGTAAGTGGCCGTAACGCTCTATGTCATTTTCTAAGTTAGGATTGTTTGGATCGGATAGCTTAGCCTCTAATGATTTTAGCTCTAAGTCCATCTTTATTAAGTTTTTGAATTCTTGTTCACAAGCACCATATATAGAAAGTCCATCTTCAAAATCATGTTCTTGTTTTAGATATCCTATTTTTATATCTTTGGGAATTATGATGTCTCCGGCATCTTTAGAAATATCATTTGATATAATTTTTAGAAGAGTGGTTTTTCCACTCCCGTTGTTTCCGATTAAGCCGACTTTGTCTCTATCTTCTACAATCATATTTACAGACTCTAAAATAGGGTCAATTACATATGACTTTGATAAGTTTTTTATATTTAAAATCATTTATTTAACCTCATTTTTCATTCTATCAAATTTTACTTTTAATTTAAAGATTGATATAATTGACATATACATAATGGGAGGGTTAAAAGTGG
This sequence comes from Peptoniphilus sp., assembly GCF_034090345.1. GTDB lineage: Bacteria > Bacillota > Clostridia > Tissierellales > Peptoniphilaceae > Peptoniphilus. Next base: position 2,342 of record NZ_JAXDSS010000085.1, read on the forward strand.
CAGCTAAGAACAAAGTATCAGAAACTGTCATAAGAAGATTGCCGATATATCACAGAATGGTTTCAGATGTAGTTAGCAAGGGGATAGAGAGAATATCATCTCAGGAACTTAGTAGACTCACAGGATTTACGGCAAGCCAAATAAGACAGGATTTAAATAATTTTGGTGGTTTCGGTCAGCAGGGCTATGGATACAACACTGAGGCGCTTAAGCAAGAAATTTCAGAAATTCTTGGGATGAATCATGCATATAATACGGTTGTTGTAGGCGCAGGAAGACTTGGAATGGCAATAGCAGACTACGAAGGTATAAAAAATAGTGGCTTTAAGATTATTGCACTATTTGATAACGATAAAGAAAAAATAGGAAAAGATGTAAGTGGAGTTTCAATTTTAGATATAAAAAACTTAGAAGAGTTTATAAAAACTAATAAAGTTGAAGTTGCTGTTATAACAGTACCTAAAAATGCTGCTGTGGATGTAATTTATAAATTGGCATCCCTTGGAATAAAGGGAATTTGGAATTTTGCTCCTGTTGATGTCGCAGTTGAAGGTCCAGTTATAGAAAATATAAGGATAAATGATTCACTTTTTAAATTATCTTATTATTTAAAGAACAATTATTAAACCGGTAGAACCGGTTTTTTTAATATATTTTATATGAGGAGAAAAAATGAAAATAGAGAGCTTGGAAGGAAAAGTATTACTTAGGGGAGCTACAAATTTTATACCTAAGCAAATTTTTGAGTGTGGTCAAGCATTTAGATGGGAAGCTGAAGAAGATGGCTCATATACTACAGTTGCATTTGGTAGAGTGTTGAATGTCAAAGTAGTAGATGGAGTTGTGGAACTAAATACTACAATAGAAGAATTTGAAAGAATTTGGAGAGATTATTTTGATTTAGATAGAAATTACGCTTCTATGATAGAAGAGTTATCTTTTGAAGAGACTTTAAAAGATGCTATGGAATATGGAAGTGGAATAAGAATTTTAAATCAAGACCCATTTGAAACTATAATATCATTTATAATTTCTCAAAATTCTAACATAACACGTATAAAAAAAGCGGTGAATTTTATTGCAGATAAATATGGAGAAAAAATAGATGAAACACACTCAAGATTTCCCACACCGGAGGAGCTTGCAAAGGCAAGTGTAGAAGACTTAAGAGAAAAGGCAAGAGTTGGTTATAGAGATAGATATATTGTCGAGTCGGCACAGATGATTAGCAATGGCATGTTAGATATGGAGCTGTTGAGAACGGCAGATATAGAAACAGCCAGAAAAGAACTTATGAAATTGCCGGGAGTTGGCCCTAAGGTTTGCGATTGCATACTTCTATTTGCGTTTAAAAGAAGTGAGTCATTTCCAGTTGATGTATGGATAAAGAGAGTAATGGAAGAACTGTATCTTGGAAAAGTTACTCCAAAAGGAAAGATTGCAGATGAAGGAAGAAGGATA
>NZ_JAXDSS010000116.1:0-2099 GCF_034090345.1 Peptoniphilus sp.
TCTAATTTTTCAGATATGGATTTGGCACTGTTGCCTTTAAGTTTTAGTATTATGGCTTTAATCCTTATGTATTCTCTTTTGTTATTAGTTTTTTTGAGTTCTACTTCTAATTCTTGAATTTGTTTTTGTATATCTTTCATAATATTATTATACTACATTAAATCACACAATTGTATCTATTGTTTAACGGATATTAGTATTAATTAATATTAACAACTCATTAAATTTTTACATTCAGCCAATTCCTACGAGTAATACTTTTAACTATTTCTTTAGTTAAATTATCCTTGATGCTATCATACTATTTTGTTAAGACATAGTCAGTGATTAGTATAAGATTATATTTTAAAAAAACAAGTCTTTTTTTAGAATAATAAATTGATAAAATATAATAAAAGGAGTGATTATTATGAATGAAAAATTTGAAATTTTGTCAATTATTATACTGTTGATTTCTCCTATCTTTATGCATCTAATTTTTAGACAAGAATATAAAAATAATCTAAGAAAAAAATTTATGAATTTTCTTAAATGGATTATTTTAAAATTATTAAAGGCATTGGAATTTTTGTCAGTATACAGTACAGACTTAACTAGTACCCTAGAAAAAGATTTAAATAATAAAAACAAAAAATAAAGGCTAAACTTAATAAAAAATTAAGGTGACCACAAAAAGTGGGGCTTTACACCAGAGACATTAAAAAATATTTGTCTCTGGTTTTTTGTCCCTAACATTTTCTCTAAGGTAAATAGCAACTAATCTGTATTTAATTTTCTATACTATAGCGGACTTAAATATCCGAGTTTTGCTTTAATCCTATAAGCATGGTCTGTATTCTTCTATAGCCATAGTTTGAATTATATTTGCATATGGACTTAATACGTTCTTGTAAATACTCGTCTTTATTTTCTCTATAGAATCTTTTTTGCCAATACATATATGTTAATTTTGGAAAATTTAGTTTCTTAATCAAGCCTTTTAATTTAAATTTTTCTCTTAATGAATGAATTATGATAATCATTCTCTCCTTTTTTACCTTCATCTCAAGTAAAATTTTACTATATTTTGACATGAAAAATTGATCTTTAAAAGTTGAATTTTTAAATCTCACTTCTTGGGTTCAGTTCAAATAGGTATTACTTTAAATTATTTTTGTAACTTATTAATGACTTCTGAAATTGTCTTACATTCAATTATTTGAAGTTTACTCTTTTTATATTTCCCGGGAGATGTAAAAACTCTTTTAAATCCCATCCTCTCAGCTTCTTTAATTCTTTCATCAATTGATGGAACGCCTTTAAGCTCTCCAGTCAATCCCACATCAGCAATAAAAATAGTTTGAGTATCTATAGATATATTTTTTAATGACGAAAATATACTCATCATTACTGCCAAGTTTGAAGCTGTTTCTTTTAATTTTATTCCACCTGTAGTCTTTATAACTACATTCTTATCCATTAATTTCATATTAGCTCTCTGCTCTAAAATTGAAATTAAAGTATTTAAGTGTTCTCTCCTCATACACTCTGAAATTCTTGAAGGGTATGGCAAAAAGCTACTTGAAGCTAAAGCTTCTATCTCAAGTATTATAGGTCTAGTCCCTTCTCTCACTACAGAAAGTGCTGAACCAGGCAATTCTTCTCCTTGTTTTCTCTCTGTCATAAAATATTCTGATGGGTTGTCCAAAGACTCTAAACCTTTTTCGTTCATTATGAAAAATCCCATCTCTCCCGTAGAGCCATACCTATTTTTGGTTGCCACTAAAGATCGTAATTGTTCATTATTTTCACTCTCTAATAAAATTACTGTATCAACAAGATGTTCTAATGCACGAACTCCTGCTAACTCATCTTCCTTTGTCATCTGACCAACTAAAAATACCATCCTTGGTCGTTTGCCTTTTGCAACTTCTACCATTCTATGAGCACATTCCATTACTTGAGTGGGAGCGCCAGACCTTGATTGTATTTCTCTTAAAATAAATGTCTGTATAGAATCTATTATTATAAAATCCGGGTCTATTCTATCTATTTCTTCTAGACAATAATCCATAACATTAGTTGAATAGACAAACAAATTTTGTGATATATTTGCTAAA
>NZ_JAXDSS010000123.1:0-10892 GCF_034090345.1 Peptoniphilus sp.
TTTGCATTAATCACAAATATAGCGTAAAATTGATTAAAGGAAAGAATTTGGCAGTCGAGTTCAGCTCGATTGCCTTTTTCAGTTTAAGAATCAGAAAGGAAAAATTATTGAAATTTAATGAACTATCTCTTTCAGCAGAGATTTTAAAAGCTGTTGAGGAAATGGGATTTGAAGAAGCAAGTCCTATTCAAGCACAAAGTATACCACCACTTTTAAAAGGTAAAGACCTTATAGGGCAAGCTCAAACGGGTACAGGGAAGACTGCCTCTTTTGGAATACCGATGATAGAAATTGTAGAGCCTGAAAATTACGTGCAAGGTTTAGTCTTGTGCCCTACAAGAGAACTTACAATTCAAGTTGCAAATGAAATAACAAAATTAGCTAAATATAAAAGAGGAATTCACGTTGTTCCAATTTATGGGGGAACAAATTTTGACAGACAAAGAGTTGCATTAAAAAATGAGGCTCAAATAGTTGTTGGAACTCCGGGACGTATAATGGACCATTTGAGAAGAAGGACACTAAAGCTTGGCGATTTAAAGATTGCAGTTTTAGATGAAGCGGATGAAATGTTTGATATGGGCTTTAGAGATGATATGAAGACCATATTCGACCAAACAAATAGAGAAAAACAAACTTGTTTCTTCTCGGCGACAATGGGTAAGGAAATAACAGAGTTTTCCAAAATATATCAAAATGACCCTGAGGTTATAAAAGTAAAACACAAAGAGCTTACAGTTGAAAATATAACACAGTATTATCTTGAAATGTCAGAAGTTATGAAAACTGAAATTTTAAGTCGTATAGTTGATATCTATAATCCCAAACTTTCTATAGTGTTCTGTAATACAAAGAGAAAAGTTGATAAATTGGTTGAAGAACTTTCATCACGTGGTTATAGAGCAGATGGGCTTCATGGGGATTTGAAACAAAATCAAAGAGACCAAGTTATGAAGAAATTCAGACAATCCAACATAGAAATATTAGTAGCGACAGATGTTGCTGCAAGGGGTATTGACGTTGGAAATGTTGATGTAGTAATAAATTTCGATATACCACAAGATGAAGAATACTATGTACACAGAATAGGACGTACTGCAAGAGCTGGAAGAAAAGGGAAGGCATTTTCTTTTGTCGTTGGAAGAGACATCTATAAATTACAAGATATAATGCGTTACACGAAAGCACAAATGGAATATATGGAACTGCCAACAATTTCAGATATGGATGCAAGGCAATTTGATAGATTGATAGAAATTGTTGAAGAAAAAATGGAAAGAAAACCGGATATTTCTAAGTATCTTCCTATAATTGACGGACTATTAGCTAGAGAATACGGAGCAGTTGAAATTGCAGCTTTACTTCTTAAGATGGTAGACGAGCAAGAAAATCAAAGAAATCACCAAAGACTTGATCAAGTTGACTATGGTAAAAAATATAAGTGGTCAGGGAAAGGTGGTTCTAAAAAAGGAAAGGGCTCTAGTAATTATAGTAGAAATAATAAAAACAGAAATAAAAACAACAAAAAATCTAACAACTACAAAGATTTCAAAAAGGGAAAAAACAAAAGATATTCAAATTAATTTAAAAACTGTGTGAGAAATTGCACAGTTTTTTGTTGCAAAATAAAAAAAATGGTTTGTTATATTAGTAAAAATAAATTTAGAGGTGAGATATGAAAATAAGAAGAGTTAATTTAGATGATACAAAACACTTACTTGAAATATATAGTCCTTACGTTGTAGAAACGGCGATAAGTTTTGAATATGAACCACCAACCGAATCTGAATTTAGAGACAGAGTAAAGAGCATATCCAGCAAATATCCTTACATAGTTGCGGAAGTTGATGGAGAAATAGTTGGATATGCATACGCAAATGTATTTAAAGGTAGAGCGGCTTATGATAAGTCGGTTGAAACTTCAATTTATTTAAAGAATGATAAAAGAAATAGTGGCATAGGTCGAAAGCTTTATGACGAATTAGAAAAACGATTAAAAGACAGAGGAATAGTCAATATGTGTGCTTGTATAACTAAAGCAGAGGAATCAGACCCGCATGGGGATATGGCAAGCATAAAATTTCACAAGCGTTTAGGGTTTGAAGTAGTAGGAGAATTTAAGCATATAGGATATAAATTTGGCAAATGGTACGGAATTGTCTGGGTGCAAAAGAAAATCGGAGATTTGGCAATATAAATAAAGACAATTAAATATTTTAAAGGGAATTATGAAACTTTGTATTTTAAATTTTATGACAGCTAAAAGTAACAGATTATATAGTATTGTAGCTTAAAGTTTATGAATGGGTATATTTAATATAATAGAGGAATGGAGGAAAGTAATGATTAAAAAAATACTTTTTATAATTGTTATATTTTTAGTGGGTATAGTAGCTTTTTTTATAAATTATTTTAGACCAACTCCAAATTTTATGAGAAATAATACCGTTGATGGTGTAAAGGTGAATGTAAGACTTAGCAATGACAAGAGAATACCAATATTAAAGACATTTACACAAGAGGAATTTTCAAAGAAGGGTGAAGCTGATTTGAAAAAATTAAATGATTTTCTAAACGGCAGAATTGAAGGCGATATTCCAACCGTTCACTTGGAAGAAGATAAAAATATCTATATTTTATTTAATAAGGATGGAAAAGTCATAGAACCGGACGAGACTCCTAAGATAACTATTGTATCTAAACCGTCCTATTTAGACATTCAAGATGGCGAAAGAGTAATCAAAGGGGAGCTCACAAAACTTGACACTGGATACGTATATGAAATGAATAGATATAGAACTCAATTTGAAAAATATTTTATGGAGTTAAATTTTGTAACCGTTAACTTTGTTATAAATGGAGAAGAGTTTGTAACAGTTTTTTATGTAACTACTAACAATGCCATTGAAGGAACAGACTTTTTTGAAAATGAGAAATTAGCAGAACCAATACCTGCAGAAATTTAAAGGAGAAGAATATGTGGTTTTTTAAATCCGTTCCCTCTGTAACTTGGGGCGAAGTAAAAGATGATGGAGCAATAATAGACGTTAGAGAACCTTATGAGTTTAAGGCATTCCATGCACCAAAAGCTAAGAATATTCCACTTGGGAATATACCGAGCTTTGATCCAAAGGGTAAAGTTTATGTTGTGTGTGCAAGTGGTTCAAGGAGTAAGAGAGCAGTTGTTTATTTAAGAAAAAAGGGAATAGATGCCATAAATGTAAAAGGCGGAATGGCAGCATACAGAAGGTAAAGTGTGTCGGGAGATGCACTTTTTATTTTTGCTAAATAATGGTTTGCTGTGTATAATTAAAAAAATAATTTATATTAGAGAGGGAAAAATGAAAAAGGGCTTAGTATATGTGGCAGATGATGAAAAAGACATAAGAGAATTGATAAAGAGCTTTTTGGAAGAAGCTGGACACACAGTGAAGATTTTTGAAAATGGAGATTTATTGTTTGAGGAATTTAAAAACCAAGAACCGGACTTGATAATACTTGATGTTATGATGCCGGGTACTGACGGCTTTGCATTGACAAATAAAATAAGAGAGATATCAGAGCTTCCAATTTTATTATTAACTGCAAAAGATACGGACATGGATTATATAGCTGGGTTTACAGCGGGGTGCGATGACTATTTTACTAAGCCATTTTCTCTTATAAAACTCATGATGAGGGTAAATGCTATTTTGAAACGTGAAAATAAGACAAAGAAAGAATTTGAAGAGCTTGTTTTTGGGGATATAACTTTATCTTTACCATTAAAAAAATGCAAGATAAGTGGAGTAGAAATAAATTTAACCAAGACAGAATATAATCTTTTAAATTATTTGATGGAGAGAAAAGATTTGGCAGTTTCAAGGGAAGAACTATTAAATGAAATTTGGGGATATAGTGCTTCGGTTGAGACAAGAGTCACAGATGATACAATCAAAAGGCTTAGAAAAAAATTAAAAGATAGTGGAAGTAAAGTACGAATTGAAACTATTTGGGGATATGGGTTTAGATTAAAATTAGAGGATTAGGATATGAATAAGAGAAAAAAACTTTCAAATAGTCTTTTGATAATTCCTCCAATAAGTATTTTATTAGTTTTTATTTTTATAACTATAATATTTCACATAGTTATAAAGGGTTATATAACAGAGATAGCAGCGGATTCCATAAATGAAGAATTTGTTTTAAGGTATGTAAATGAGACTGAAATGGAAGAGTACCCATTTGAAAGTTACAATAGAATATTTTTCCCTGTACACACGATTATAGTACAACCTCAAAAAGATCCAAATAAGTATATAGGAGATTGGTATACAGATAGGGAGAAGATAGAGTCGGATGCAATCTTAAGAGAACTATCGAAAAAAGATGAATTAGAATACGGACAAACTTCTGTAACAGTTGGGGATCAATCCTATATAGTTGAGAAGAGAATGTATAGCGGGGAGTTTGATGGATATTTTATATTTGGAGATGGTAAGGCGCAAGAGCCGTATGAAATAATAGTGTATATAAACACGACGTATGTGCAGAATATAGTAAAATTGATGGATAAATTCATAGTTGTGTTATTTACAATTTTTGCAGGGCTAAGTGTTTTGTTAATTTCTCTACATTTAAGGCGAATAAATATTTCTTTTAGAAACTTGAATCAATATTTGTTAAAAGTTGGGCAGAGAGAAAAGGACATAGAAAAAGCAGACGTATTGTATGAAGAATTTGAAAGTGTTGTAGATACGATAGATAATATGTCAAATTTGATAGATAAATCAGAATATCTACAAAAAAGCTTTTTTCAAAATGCATCGCATGAGTTAAGAACTCCTCTTATGTCAATACAAGGCTATACAGAAGGTATAATGCATGGAGTGATAGATAAAGAAAAAGGACTGGATATAATTTACAAACAGAGTAGGAAGATGTCGAGATTAGTTGATGATATTTTGTATCTATCAAAATTTGAAACAAAAGAATTAGATGAAAGAACAGTGGACATAACGAACATAATTTATGAATCTTCAAATAACATTTCTCTAGGAATAAAAAAAGATATAGATTTTGAAATAGATTTAGAAGATAATTTAGAAATCATAGGAGATGAAGAACTTATAGAAAAAGTATTCGATAATATAATTTCAAATGCTTATAGATATGCTAAGAAAAATATAAAGATAAGAGGTTATAAATCTAAGACTGCTATAAAAATAGATGTGATTGATGATGGAGAAGGTATAGAGGCAGATGAAATAGAACACATTTTTGAAAGATTTTATAAGGGAAAGGAAGGAAATTTTGGGATAGGACTTTCTGTTGTAAAAGATATAATGAAAAAATATGGCAATGTAGAGGCCAGTTCAAAGGATGGAGAAACTAAATTTACATTAGAATTTAAAATATAAAATTTATTTTGCCACAAATTTGCCACAAATAAACATATAATTCATTCAAAATTGAGGGGATTTCTCCGCAATTTATTTTGTAGAATAATGACAGATAGAAAAACAACTATCCAACAATAAATTAAAAAGAAAATTAAGGAGTGAATTATAATGAAAAAATTAGGTACATTATTACTAACAGGGGTAGCATTAGGAAGTACAATATTAACGGGAATGATGCCTGTAAATGCTGCATCACAAAAGCAAGAGAGTAAACCAAGCGCAGAATATTCTTGTTGTACTGAAATTGGACAAGAGGAAAATATTGTAGATTATATAAAGAAATCTAAAAATATATCAGAAGAGGAAAAGCAACAACTCATTAAAACAGAAGAAGAACTTGCACCAACTTGGAAGAAAATTGATGAATTAGAAGAGAATATGAATAAAATTTATGAAAAAATCATGAATCCAATCTACGAAAAATACGATAAGATATATAACTCAAATGAAAAATTATGGGATAAATTTTATGAGGGATTAGATGATGAAAATATGTCAGAAGATATAATAGCTGAAATTGAAAAAGCTAAGAACTTAACAGATAAGGAAAAAGCAATTCTAAAGGAAGAACAAGAAAAGTTGAATGCTCTAGATTTAGAGTTGGATAAGCTAAATGAAAAAGCTGAAGCAGAAACAAAAGATATATCAAATGAACTTGATAAATTGTATGAAGTGGTTGAAAAAGCCAATGAAAAGAATCAATCTATATTAGATAAGTTATTTTCTGAAATAACACCGGTAGACGAAGAATTTAACAGATAAAAAGAAAAGGACAGCTGGAAACAGTTGTCTTTTTTATTGAAATAATATTTGATATCAGTGGGTAAAAGTATAGTATTAAAGGGAGGAATAATTTATGAAAAATATATATTTAGCAGGCGGATGTTTTTGGGGGCTTGAAGATTATTTCAGCAGAATAGAAGGTGTTATAAATGTGGTATCAGGTTATGCAAATGGCAGTGTTGAAACTACAAACTACCAACTTATAAAGACAACGGGACATGCAGAGACAATACACATCACATATGATGAATCTAAGATATCCTTAAGAGAACTTTTACTTTACTATTTCAGAGTTATAGACCCAACTTCAGTGAATAAACAAGGTAATGATGTTGGAACACAATATAGAACCGGAATTTATTATACAGACAATTTAGAATTAGAAGTCATTAAAAAAGTGATTGATGAAAAACAAAAGAACTACTCTGAAAAAATAGTAGTGCAAGTTGAACCGCTAAGACACTTTATAATAGCAGAAGAATATCATCAAGACTATTTACAAAAAAATCCAACAGGGTATTGTCATATAAATGTCTTAAAAGCTTATGAACCCTTAGTTGATTCTGAAAAATATGTAAAGCCTAGTGAAGAAGAAATTAGAAATAAACTTTCAGAAGAACAATACCAAGTCACACAAAACAGCGCAACAGAAAGGCCGTTTGAAAATAAATATTGGAATTCTAAAGCAGAAGGAATCTACGTAGATGTAGTCACCGGAGAACCTCTTTTTGCCTCAAAAGATAAATTTGATTCAGGGTGCGGTTGGCCAAGTTTCACAAGACCGATTGCTCCTGAAACTGTAAAATATAATCAAGACAATAGTCATAATATGACTAGAATAGAAGTTAAAAGTAACGCAGGAGAATCTCATTTAGGTCATGTTTTTAAAGATGGTCCAGCAGAAAAGGGCGGGCTTAGATATTGCATAAATAGTGCATCAATTAAATTCATTCCAAAAGAAGATTTAGAAAAAGAAGGATATGGATTTTTAAAAGAGTATATTAAATAGTTATGAAAGAGATTGAAAAAATAAGGACAAAATCACTAGAAAAATTTGGAGTAAGTGAAAAAAGTTTTGAAAAATTAGATGATTCAGAGAAGAGAAAAATAGAAACAAAAATTTTTTTGATAGAAGAACTGGAGAAAATAAAGAATAAAAAACAATTAAGTGAACTTATGAGGTTTCATGCTGGAAACAAATATTTATACTTTTGTTATGATATAAATAAAAAAGACGAACTTGGTAAGATAGTTGCAAACAGTAAAAATAAAAACTTAGTAGAAGTATTTGAAACTTATAAAAAAGTGCTACTTGAAATTTTAGATCAGTCTATCACAGACGGGAGAAAAATAAATGCCTATTCACATATTTTTGGATATTTTAGAAATGATTTATCAGAAGATGAAAGAGCAGATTATTTTAGAATTATGAATGAATTTGAGAAAACAAAGGGTAGTGATCTTGCAATCAGAAATAAATTATTTGAGTTTTCGAAAAAATATAAAAAAGAATATATTTCCAACCAGTTTATATTAAAAAAATTTTGGTGGGAATAAAAAGACGTGTAGTTAGTTTAAATCAGAGCTAACTACACGTCTTTTATTTATAGAATTTATCTAAATAAAAAATGTGCGAAAGGAGCAGCTAAAAGTATAGACAGTGCAACTCTTTCAAACCAAATTATAAAATAATCTCTCATTTTTAAAGGTATTTCTGTACTCAACATTGAAGGGATTGAACCGCTGAAGAATAAAATTTCAGAAACACAAGTTACCCCGACTACAAATTTTGTAACCATAGTAGATTCAGCCATAGGCATTGCAGGTAAGAACATTTCGGCGATACTCATTGAAAGAGATTTTGCAGCGAGTGCAGCATCAGGAAGACGTGCAATATAAGTAAATGGATAGAAAATGTATCCCACAACATCAAATACAGGAGTGTATTTAGCTATTATAAGACCTATAGAACCTACAGCCATAAGAGATGGAGCCATTGCAAGAGCAAGTTTTATACCGTCGACAAAATTTTTCTTAGTGTTTTCAACTACGCCTGGAGCTGAAGAAGCAACTTCAACAGCAAGGTCTGTAGCAACCGAAAACTTATTTTGTTTAATATCTTTTTCAACGTCTCCTTCAATGCCATTGTAATATTCATCAGGTTTTTTAGAAAGTGGATAAATTCTTGAGGTGATTGCTGTTACCAAGAAAGTAACTATTACTGTAACTAAAAAATATTGAGTCCAATGAGTTTCCATAAAACCAAGAGTCTTAGCTACTATAATCATAAATGTGGCAGAAACTGTAGAAAAACCTGTCGCAATAATACAAGATTCTTTAGCGGTATATTTACCTTCTTTGTATACTCCGTTAGTTATTAAAAGAGCAAGAGAATATGAACCGACAAAAGACGCAACGGCATCTATTGCAGAACGGCCGGGAGTTTTAAATATAGGCATCATTACAGGGCGCATGAACACGCCAACAAATTCCATCAAGCCGTAAGAAATTATAAAAGCTAAAAACACAGAACCAATAGGAATTATAGTAGTTACTGGGACTACAACCTTATTAAATACAAATGGAATCATACTATCTTCTAATAGCCCTTGAGGCCCAACATTAAACACAGCCATTATTACAAATGGAATAGCAAGTAAATTTATAAATGTAAATGCAGTTTTGATTTTGCTATTTTTCCAAGTACCTTTTACAAATGGATATATAACTCCGAATATAACTATTATTAATCCATAAACTGCTTTGTAATAAGGTATGCTTTGAATTAACGTAACTATATGGTCAAGAGGAATTGAACTTTTACCATTAAACTTAATAGGGACAAAAAACATAAAAATTCCAAAAAGACTATACAGTATAAATTTTGATAGTGCGCTACTTCTACTGTTTTTCATAAAAAACCTCCTTTTTTATATTATAACACGGTTAAGACTTAACGGTATTTAATTAGTTGAGTAAACTATATTTAGAATTGAAAAATATTTTAATATAACTTGACTTTGTGTAGATATATAAGTAAAAGGGAGTATACAATGTGTTGTTATATGAGAAAATATAGTGTAAGATTTATTGACGGAGGTATATATGAATTCTCAAAAAATAGCTAACCAACCTGTACCTGAGTTGGTATTAAAAATATCAATACCTATAATGATATCAATGCTTATACAAGCCCTATATAATATTGTCGATTCAAAATTTGTATCCATGATAGATGAAAAAGCATTCACAGCGGTTTCAATTGCATTTCCGATACAAAATTTAATGATAAGCTTGGCAATAGGAGCAGCGGTTGGCTCGAATTCGCTTTTGTCTAGAAGCTTGGGTGAGAAGAATAAAGAACTCACAAGTAAAGTTGCACTTAATAGTTTATTTTTGTGTGTAGTGCACAGTATTATATTTTTGATTTTTGGACTCGCATTGTCTAGACAGTATTTTGAATCGCAGACTACCGACCTGACTATAATAAAATATGGGGTAGACTATATAACTGTAATTACAGGAGTTTCAATTTTTGTATTTATACAAATTATGACTGAAAGACTCTTGCAAGCTACAGGAAAAACTTTATTTACGATGCTATCCCAGGGAATAGGGGCAATTATAAATATAATATTAGACCCTATATTGATATTTGGACTTTTTTCTTTTCCGGCAATGGGAGTAAAGGGAGCGGCAATAGCAACTGTCACAGGTCAAGGAGTAGGCGCTACAATAGCAATACTATCTAACCATTTTTATAATAGAGAGGTAGAATTTAATTTTTCAAAACCGGATTTTGAAACTATCAAAAAAATATATGATGTGGGCTTACCAAGCTTTGCACTTATGTCCATAACATCTGTAGCGGTATACTTTTTGAATAAAATATTAAACCAATTTTCTGATTCAGCAGTTGCAATTTTAGGGGCGTATTTTAAATTACAAAGTTTTATATTTATGCCATTATTTGGTCTTACAAATGGGATGGTTTCGACTTTGGCATATAATTATGGAGCGGCAAATAAAGAAAGATGTATGGAAATAATAAGATTCTGCATGAAAGTGGGAATAATAATTTGTACGATAGGATTTTTAATATTCCAAATATTTCCGGCTCAATTAATATCTTTCTTCAATCCATCACAAGAAATGTATGAACAAGGGATACCGGCTCTTAGGATAGTCTCTACTTGCTTTATATTGGCAGCATACAACATAGTTGCTGGATCGACATTTCAAGCACTTGGAAATGGGATGATATCTTTCTGTTCTTCATTGGTAAGACAAATTGTGGCATTAGTTCCGGCGGCGTATTTCCTGTCACTTTTGGGAAGAATAGAATATGTTTGGAGTTCATATTTAATAGCGGAGATAATAAATTTTATATATTCTAGATATTTTATAAAAAATTATACGTATAAAAAAATTAATGAAAGAGCAATTACAATAAAAGGCTAAATATTGATTTTACAAACTTTTTATTGTATTATAGAGACAATTAAAAAGAAAATTAGGGAGGCATGAAATGGCTAAAGCTAAATTTGAAAGAAACAAACCACACGTAAACATAGGAACAATAGGACACGTAGACCACGGAAAAACAACACTAACAGCAGCAATAACACTAGTACTAAACAAAAGATTCGGAAGCGGAGAATTCGTAGA
>NZ_JAXDSS010000135.1:0-61998 GCF_034090345.1 Peptoniphilus sp.
GAGCGTAGTTGTCGACGAATCTTATAGCTACTTGCAAGTTTCGCATGGCGACATGTGGGAGAGAAAGCAATAGCGAAATCGTGGCTTGACGGACAGAAACAGGATACAAGTCGTAACAGGTGTGAAAGCCGGCTAAAACTAGTAAAGATCCAAAAGGCAACTGTAAATCCAAGGTGTAAATCCTGCAAGTAAACGATGAAAGTATTAGGGCTTGTCCCGTGAGGTCTCACTAGCGATACAGCAGCAACAACGAATAGTGAGAAGTCAGCAGATGCCATAGTATGCATAGATGCAGAAGGACTTAATAATATTAATTGCAGTATTTGAAGGACTATAGTTATGATTTGATGGAATACAAGAATAGGCGCAACCAATTCTCAAGGTTCTAATAACAGAAGAATAAAGTTAAAGCAAATAAATAGTACAGTACAAGAAAAAATTGAACCGCCCGTTACAGAACAGTATGCCGGTTATGTGGTATGAGAGGGGTTACAGATTAACCCCTACTCGATTTGAAAATAATTTTTAATTCTTGAATTTATAAGTATTTTAAAAAGAAATAAGGCAGAAATTATCAATGGTAAATTTTGCAATATTGACAGTTGTGATAAAATTACTATTAACATCAAATTAAGTTTGCACTTTCATAAAAGGGGAGAAGTGGGTAGGAAATGGTATATATAACTTGAATTAGAAAATTAAGAGGGGGTTATTTGTAGTGAATAAATTAAGTATGGAGAGCGTATATAGTGCGGCCGAGAAACTTAAAGAGGTTGCGAGAAAAACTTCTTTAATTGAGTCGAGTCAATTTAAAGGGGTTTATCTAAAAACTGAAAATTTACAGGTAACAGGTTCTTTTAAATTGAGAGGTGCATATTATAAAATATCAACTTTAAGTGAAAAAGAAAAAGAAAGGGGAGTTGTTGCTTGTTCTGCCGGGAATCACGCTCAAGGAGTAGCCTTAGCATGTCAAAGACTTGGAATCAGTGCAACTATTTTTATGCCTGAGTCAGCTCCAATTTCAAAAGTTGAGGCGACAAAATCATATGGAGCAGAAGTTAAGTTAGTGGGAAATGTATATGATGATGCATATGCTGCTGCTATAAAATATAATGAGTCAGAGGGAAAGACTTTCATACACCCTTTCAATGATGAAACTTTAATTGCAGGTCAAGGAACGGTTGGACTTGAAATTCTTCAAGAAATTGAGGATATGGATGCAATTGTAGTCCCAATAGGAGGGGGAGGGCTTATCTCCGGAGTTGCTTTTGTAGCAAAGAGTTTAAATCCAAATTGCAAGGTATACGGCGTGGAAGCTGAATCTGCAAATGCAATGAAGTTGTCTAAGGAAGCTCATCAATTGATGTGTGTTGATTCAGTTTGTACTTTTGCGGATGGTATAGCTGTAAAAAAACCTGGAGAAGTAACTTTTGATTTAGTTGAAAAATATGTTGATGAAATAGTGACGGTATCTGAAGATGAAATTGCATCTGGTGTACTTGAGCTTATGGAAAAGCAAAAGTTAGTTTGTGAAGGATCTGGTGCGGTAGGATACTCAGCCATTAAACACGGGAAAATTCCATATGAAGGTAAAAAAGTAGCCGTTTTATTATCTGGAGGCAACATTGATGTGAATATACTTTCCAAGGTTGTTCACAGAGGACTTGTAATGAGCGGAAGAAATACTAAATTTAGATTAGTGTTGACAGACAAACCGGGACAACTTGCAAAGGTTGTAAATTTAATTGGAGATTCAGGGGCCAATATTATTAAAATTGAACATAACGAAAGTGAGGAGCATATGGAGATAAATTGCAAAATTGTTAAATTTGTAATTGAAACAAGAGATGCAGAGCATATTAAGGAAATAAAGAACAAAATAGTTGCAAGTGGAATAAATATAGTAAATATGTAAAAAAGCCGGCTAAAGGTCGGCTTTTACAGCGTCTGTATAAAATTTTGTAAGTTTTCTAAGATTAGTTCATCGTTATTTAAATGCAAGTCATCTTTGGAATAATTTATGGCGTAATGATTATCGTAGTAGTTTAAGATTAAATCTTTTATGACAAATTCAAGATCGTTATTTTCAACATGGGATTTATATGAATTAATTCTATCTTCGGATATATACTTACTTAAATTATAGAGTGCTGAGTTGATTTCTTCTTTTGTGCCATTTACATAGTCTCTTTTTATTCGAGCAACTCTATTTTCAATGGTATCTTCTATAACTATGTTGGTTCCTTTGTACATTTTATCTAATAAGTATTTCGGAAGTAAGATATTTCCTATTCTACTACTCTCACCTTCTAAAAATATTAAATCGGATGTTTTCAAAAGAGAGTTATAAAGAAGAGATTCAAATTGTTTTTGAGAAGGCTGAGGATTTAAACCCAGACTACCAAATGAACTCCCACGGTGGTTTGCAAGTTCTTCGAGATTTAAGATGGATAGCCCTGAATTTTTTAACCTATTTAATATTTCTGTTTTACCGACTCCGGTTTTTCCGTGGAGAACTACAAAGTTTTTAGTGTATACTAACCGCTCCAAGTTTTCTCGTATATATTTTCTATACGATTTATAACCCCCGATTAATTTTTTTACAGGGATTCCCAAACTTCTTAAAAATTGAAAGAATACTGTGCTTCTATACCCACCTCTTGCACAGTACAAAACTACATGGTCATAATTTTTTATAAGTTCTAAAATATCATCAAAGAAAGTTGATAATTTAGCGGCGGCGTATTTAACTGATAGAGATTTTGCTCTATCTATTTCTCCATTGTCAAATAAAGTGCCTACAATTTTTCTCTCTTCGTTGTTTAAAATTGGGAAGTTGATGGCTCCCAAGATATTAAAATCTTTAAATTCAATTGGACTTCTCATATCTATTAATATATAAGTTTCATTTTTATCGCTATATTCAAATAAGTCTTTCGGACTAATTTCAAATTTCATTTCATCACCTTAGAATATTATAAACCTATAAGATAAAAACATGTAACATATGTAATAAAATTTTAAAAATTTATTTATATTTACTTTGCTTTTGGTGTATTAAACACTGATATAATATAATGTATATAAAGTCAATAATATAATAAATATGAATAAAATAAATTGGCCAATTTAATAGGGGGATAATTTTGAAGATTAAAAATTTTATTTTAGGACATAAGAAAATAGCCATAGCTCTGGGGATAGTATTGGCTCTTCTAATAGGCAGATCGATTTTAGGAAGAGGTGATAAAAGTAAGTATGTTCAATTACCCAAAATAGAAACTACTGAGATAAGAAAAAAGGATTTTTCTAACATGATAAAAGAAAGTGGAAAGGTAAAAAGTGAAGATTCAGTAGATATATTTGCTGAAAAAAACCTACCTGTTGAAAGTGTAGAGGTAAAAGTGGGAGATGAGGTGATTGCAGGGCAGATTATAGCTAAACTGGACGATTCTTCATTAAAACAACAAATAAAGGCGAAAGAAGCTCTTATTGCGTCTAATAATAGAACTTCAGGAATTCAAGTAAAAAGTGCCAAGGATAAATTAAATGGGGCATTAAAGGGAAAGAATGATGGGACAAATTCACAAGTTGTGAGTGCAAATGCCAATGTATTACAAACTTATGACCAATGGCAATTAGCTGAAAAAACATATGATGATTATTTAAGAAGTTTAAATATGGGATATAATGAAGCTTTAGTTGCAAAAAAAGGTAATGACACTAGTTTACAAAATAATTTAAATAGCCAAAATCTTATTTATGAGCAAACAAAACAGAAATTGACAGAATCTGTATCCTTAGCAGAGAATGCAAGAAGAAGCTACAATGAGTTGACAGCGAAACTTGATAGATTAAAAGCGGAAGATGAGTCTGTAACAAGAAAAATAAATGAATTAAATATAGACTTAGGTGATATAAAGACAAGAGCAGAAAGTGGTTTATCTAGTGTTGAAAAAGGACAACAAGGAAATAATGTAAACGCAGGGAAAAAAGGACCAAGCCCTGAAGATATCTCAAGAATTCAAGATGAAGTCAACAGTAAAACTAGAGAGATAAACGAAAGAACTATAGATTCTCAACAAATTAAAGCTAAAATAGCCGAAGTAGAAGCTGAAAGATCAAAGTTTAAATCACAAATCGATAGTAATGAAGAGACAAGATTGTCTTTAGAAAAAGAATTGGCACAACAAGAACAGAATCTTGTAAACACAAAGAACACACTTAATACTCAAATAGGTCAAGATCAACTTTCGAAACGTTCAAGGGAAGATGTTTTAAATACTTATAGAAAAAATGCTGCAGATGCGAAAAATGTATATGAAAATGCAAAGAAGAATTTGACAGTTGCTCTTGCAGCACAAGAGGCTGAAATAAGAAGTCTTGAGTCAGGTCTTGAACAAGCCAAGGCAAGTGGAGATAATGGGGTTAATTCAGTAGATTTGAAGAATTTGTATGAAGAACTTGAAAAGACGGTTATAAAAGCTCCTATCTCAGGAACAATTACAAAGGTGGATATGGTAAAAGGACAAGCTCCAACGGCATCTCTTGCTCAAATACAGACTGTAAAGAGAACAATAATTGAGTCTCAAATAAAGGAATATGATTATCCTAAGATAAAAGTGGGAATGGAAGTTGAGGTTACGGCTGATGCGTTAGGCAAGAATGAAGTATTTAAAGGCAGGGTTGAGTCCATATCTCCAACTCCTAAAGCTGCTGAATCTAACCAAGGACAAACACAATCACAAGAAGTAGCTTATACAAGTAAAATTTCAATTGATGATCCGCAATTAAAGCTTAAACCTGGTATGAGTGTTAGGACAAAATATATACTAGAATCTAAAAAAGATGTAATAATAGTCCCTACAAGTGCAATTTACAAAAAAAATGACAAGAGTTTTATGCTTGTTGTAGACGATAAAGATGTAACGGAAATTAGAGAAATTGAAGTAAAAGTTGTAACAGGAAATGACGTGGAGAGTGTAATAACATCAAAGGATTTAAAGGGGAAAATGAGAGTTATAAATTCTGCTGATAAGTATCAATCAGGAACAACAGTACAACTTACAGAAGAAATGGAAGAAAAGAAATGAAAAAATTGATATTGATGAAGAATATCATCAAGAGATATTATATAGGGCAACCGAATGAGTTAGAAATTCTTCATGGGATAGATGTAAATATATACGAGGGAGAATTTGTATCTATAGTTGGTGCTTCCGGATCAGGGAAGAGTACACTTATGAATATAATTGGACTGCTTGATAGGCAGACCGAGGGAGAATATTTTTTAGACGGAGTGAATATGAGTGAAGCAAAAGACTCAGAACTTTCAGGGATACGAAATCAAAAAATAGGTTTTGTATTCCAAAACTTTAATCTAATACCAAGGCTTTCTGCGAGGAAAAATGTGGAGCTGCCAATGATATATTCAAAAAATAAAAAAGATATGAGTAGCAGAGCTATGGAACTTTTGGAATTGGTTGAGATGTCTGAAAGAGCTAATCACAATCCCAACGAATTGTCAGGGGGACAAAAACAAAGGGTGGCTATTGCAAGGGCGATGGCAAATAGTCCTAGTATATTGTTAGCCGACGAGCCAACCGGAGCACTTGATACAAAGACGGGAAGAAGTGTAATGGATTTGTTTCATAGGCTAAATAAAGAACAAGGCATGACTATAGTTTTAATAACTCATAATCCTGAATTAGCTGAAGAAACTGGGAGGGTACTTACTATGTCAGATGGAAGGATAATAGAATAATGAATATACTTGAAAATATAACCATGGCACTGGAGGGACTAAAACTTAACAAGATGAGGTCTTTTTTGACAATGCTTGGGATAATAATAGGTATAGCTTCTGTAATTTCAATTCTCACAATAGGACAAGCGATGTCAAAGTCGGTATCTGATGGGTTTGATAAATTTAATAAAAATATGTTTCAAGTAGGCCTTAGACCTAAAGAAGGCTATAGCTGGACAGATATACAAAATAGAGATTTTTTTAAATCTGAGGATACAGAATTTCTTAAACAACGATTTGGAAGTTTTATAAAGTTTATTATATTACAGGGTGACGGTAAAGGAGCTAAGATAAAAACTGAGCAAGGTAAGGATTTAAAAGTAAATATTAATCCGAGTACAGAAGGTGTGAAGGAAATTCAAAAATTAAAGATGCTGTCCGGAGAATTTTATAATGAAAATGATGTTCAAGCGTATAGAGAAGTTTGTATCATAAGTGACAAAGTAGCAAAAGATTTGTTTGGTGGATATTCAGAAGCTTTAGGGAAAGAAGTAGAAGTTGATACCGGGAATGGTATATATGTTTACAGGTGTAAAGGTGTTTATAAAAATGAAACTATAAACTTTGGCGCCTTGGGAGGACAAACTGAAGATAGTACAACGTTGTACATTCCATATACAGTAGGAGTTAGAGATTTTGAAAAAAATGATCAGAAGTTTATGAATTTCAGCATAATAACTAATAAAGCAGAGGATATAGATTTTGCCACAAAAGAAATAGAAAAATACTATAATGAAAATAAATTTGCTGAAAATGAAGTTGTCAGGGTTGAAGCTAAATCCATAGGATCGGAACTTGAGCAAATAACATCAATTATGTCAAATGTTAAATTGGCAATAGGAGGAATAGCGGCAATTTCATTATTAGTAGGTGGAATTGGGGTAATGAATATACTTCTTGTTTCTGTTACAGAGAGAACCAGAGAAATAGGGGTTAGAAAGGCATTAGGAGCTACTTCAAAAGATATTAGAGGGCAATTTATAACAGAAAGTATTATAATATGTATAATAGGTGGAATAATAGGGGTGTTGTTGGGAGGTTCGCTCGGATATCTTGCTTCATCAATGATGAAGTTACCAACACTTCCAAATATTTTATCTATAGTAATTGCAGTTGGCTTCTCTATGAGCATAGGAATTTTCTTTGGATATTATCCGGCGAATAAAGCTGCAAAATTAAATCCTATAGATGCTTTGAGGTATGAATAATGAATTTAAATATTATAGTGACTGTGAATTTTGGACTTGAATCAGTAGTAAAAAGAGAATTATATGATTTGGGGTATGGAGATTTAACAGTTCAAGATGGACGAATAAAATTTAATGGCGACTTGAGAGATGTCGCCATTTTAAATTTAAGACTTAGATGTGCAGAGAGAGTTTTAATAGAGATTGGGAATTTTAAAGCTCTTAGCTTTGAGGAACTCTTTGATAATATAAATGCTATAGATTGGGAAGAATGGATTTCTGAAGATGGAAATTTCATAATAAATTCTAAGAGTTATAAGTCAAAATTGTTCTCTCTTTCTGATATTCAAAGAATTTCAGAAAAAGCAATAATAAAGAGTTTGCAAAGAACTTACAAAAGAAACAGATTTGAAAAATCTGCAGAGAGGTACTCTATAGAAGTTGCAATTAGAAATGATATTGTCTCTGTGACTTTGGACACATCAGGAGAAGGGCTGCATAAGAGGGGATATAGAGAGGCTTCATACAAGGCACCTATAACAGAAACTCTCGCAGCGGCAATGGTCCAATTGTCTTATTGGAAACCGGAGAGGCTGTTGGTAGATCCGTTCTGTGGATCAGGGACTATTTTGATTGAGGCAGCTATGATGGCTAAAAAAATAGCGCCGGGACTTATGAGAAAATTTGATTTTGAAAAATTTATCTTTATCGATGAATCTCTTTTAAAAGAAGAAAAGGCGAGATGTTATTCGGAGATAGATTATGATAAGAAGTTAAATATAATAGGCTCTGACATTTCAAGGAAAGCTATAGAAATAGCAAAGTCAAATGCGGAAATTTTAGGACTTGAAGAAGATATAACTTTCTTTGTAAAAGATGTTAGAGATTTAGACTTACCTGATAACTATGGCGTGATAATAACAAATCCACCTTATGGTATCAGAATAGGAGTAGATGAAGTAGATGAATTAGAGCAAGCTCTAAAGGTTCTCTATAAATCCGTTCCAACATACTCAATGTATGTAATTTCGGCAGATGAAAAACTTGAAAAGAATTTAGGTAAAAGCAATAAAAATAGAAAACTTTATAACGGAAGATTACTCTCCTATTTGTATCAATACTTTGGTCCTAAACCGTTATAGTGTGTTTGTAAAGCAATATTAGTATGGTATAATTAATATCAAGGAGAGGTTCGCTATGAATGAAGATTTAGAAGAAGTTTTAAAAAATTCAAAATTAAATTATCAAATATTAGATGGAATAGTGGACTTGGTGAGAGTTTTAGACCATAGAAATGAAGTGGTCTATGTAAATCAAGCTATGAAAGATACTTTAGGGTATGATACTGAAAATTTGATTTGCAATATTTATGATAATATCTTGAAATCGAAAATTACAAAGAGAACGCTTGAAACAGGAGAAGTAATTCAAAGAGAAGAAACTATTCAAGATAAGTTGTATTCAGTAAAATGCTCACCTATTAAAAGTGACGAAAAAATAATAGGCGTTGTAGAAGTGTTTAGAAATATTTCCCAAGAGAGAAAATTGATTTCAGCCATTGTAGAAAAGAATAAATCTATGACAGTTGAAATGAATCATGCCAGAAAAATTCAAACGGCATTGCTACCTGAAAAAGGATTTTTTGGGGTGTTAAATGTAGATTATCTATACAGACCTTCAAATTTACTTAGCGGAGATATGTTTGATATATTTGAAATAGACGATGACCACTTGGGGATATATATTGCAGATACTGTTGGACATGGTTTTGCAGCGTCAATGGTAACTATGTTTATTAGAATTACAATGCGTACAATATCGTATGGCAAAAAGTTGAGACCATCAATGTTACTACAAGAGCTTTGGAGGAGATTTAAAAATTTGGGACTCGACTTTGAAATATATTTTACTTGCTTTTACGGAGTGTTTAATAAGAAAACAGGGCA
The DNA here is from genome assembly GCF_034090345.1 of Peptoniphilus sp. Lineage (GTDB taxonomy): Bacteria > Bacillota > Clostridia > Tissierellales > Peptoniphilaceae > Peptoniphilus. The sequence goes on from NZ_JAXDSS010000135.1 coordinate 8,940, forward strand.
GTTCACGTACTCGAATGCAGGACATTTTCCTTGTCCCTTGATAGTACAAGGTGAAATAATAAAAGAAATAGAAGTGGAAGGATATCCAATTTCCAGATTTTTCGATAAGGTTGAATACAAAGAATACAGTATAAAATTAAATACATCTGACAAAGTCATAATGATGAGTGATGGAGTTAGTGAAGTTATGAATTATGAAAATGAACCTTATGGAATAGAAAGAATTAAAGATATCATGCTAAAAAATGAAACTGACGAACTTTTGAAGCTTAAACAATCTATTTATAGTTATATGTGGGGCGAACAAAAGGATGATATAACTGCTCTTTTGATAAAGGTTTGGTAGATGATAAAATTTATTGGAGAAACTAAGTTTATAGAACTTGAAAAAGTTGAAAAGTTAGTTGAAGAAAAATCTAAAGAGTATTCAGATTACTTAGGGTGGACTGATGAATTTAATTCGACTTTTGAATTAGATAAGATATATGAATACGCACAAGAAATAAGAGATAAATACAAACTGATAGTGATTTGTGGTGCAGGTGGTTCATATACTGGTTCGAGAGCGATAATAGAAAGCGTGCAGGGAGAATTAAGAGATGAACCCAAGATCATATTTTTGGGGCATGATTTGTCTTCGAGATATTTGAGAACAGCTTTAAAATTAATCGATAACTACGAAGCTTGTATAATCGTAATTTCAAAATCCGGAGAAACTCTTGAGACAAATATAGGCTATCAATTGGTAAGAGAAGGCTTTAAAAAAAAGTATACCGATGTTTCTGATAGAATCTATGTGATAACTAATTGTAACTCGGGATATCTATATGATATATCAAAAAAAGAAGGCTATAAGAGGCTTACAGTTCCCAAGAATGTAGGTGGAAGATATTCACTCCACACATCAGTAGGGTTGTTACCTATGGCGGCGGCGGGAATAAACATAGATGAATTTCTAAGAGGGATAAGAGATTACAAACGAAAATTAGTTACATTCGATAATCCTTCTGTTCAATATGCTCTGTCGAGGAAAGAGTTTTATGACACCGGGAAGAATAAAGAGTTTTTAGTTTCATATGATCCGAGTTTAAAATTTTTACAAGAATGGTATGTGCAGTTGTTTGGAGAGAGTGAAGGGAAGAGTAATGATGTTATTTTTCCTACATATTTGACAAACACAACAGATCTCCACTCAATTGGGCAGTATATTCAAGAAGGCCCCGGAGATCTATTTGAGACGGTACTATTTGTAAATGAAAATAAAATAGATTTAGAAGTAAATCTGGAAGAGTTCAGCAATGACTATGCGGGCTTGAATAAATATAGCTTAAACAATATAAATAAAGCGGTGATGGAAGCCACTAAAGTTGCTCATTCAAAAAATAATATAGACACTCTTATGATTGAGATAAATAAGATAGATGAGTATAACTTAGGTCAATTAGTTTACTTTTTTATGTACGCATGCTTCGTATCTTCAGTTTTGTTTGGAGCAAATCCATTCAATCAGCCAGGCGTTGAGCAATATAAACAAATATATAAAAAATTATTGAGATAATCTATTCGAACGGAATAGGTTATTTTTTTGTGGGAAATTATAAAATTTTTAAATGCAAACAGTTATTGAACAAATGAATTTTCCAAAAGGGGTAATTAAATTAAATTGGAGTGGAATAAAGGAAAAATAAAATGTATACTGGTAACAAATGATATGCGTTATCAATTGTGAGGATGAATTTATGAAGCAGATGAAAAAAATTTTGATGGAAAAAATGAATTTGGATTATATAGGACAGAGCCACGGGCTTTTGAAATTTAGATATAAGAAGGCAAAAGACAGTTTTAATTATTTGGCGAAGTTATTTGATGGGATATATTTGGTTTTGACTGATTACAGAGACACATATACTTATGAAGTTTCTGGGGGGTTTAATATTAAATCAATGAATTTGTCATACTGCTTAGAGGGGCAGATGAAGTCTCAGTTGCCTACCACTAATGAGGTATCTTTTCTAACAAAACATTCATTTACTGTGGACTGCATAGCCAAGCACTGTGCAGAGGCTAAATTTCCGGAAGGGCATCTAAAAAATTTAGAATATTTTATTTCAATTGAAGAGATAAGCGAAGAAACTGAAAAAATTTTTGAAAGCTTCGGAGTTTCTATAAGAGAAATATATGAGAAATTTAGTGAAGAGAAGTTGGCTGTGCTTAAAAAGGATTTAGGAATCGAAAAGATTTTTAAAAATTTTACTGGAGAAGAATTTTTTAATATTAATAGATACAGAATAGCTCTTTTAGAAACACTTTTCTATTTAAAAGACATTCAGTTATCTGAAGAAAATGAATTCGTATATTTGCCAAAGATACATATAGAAAAAGTACAGCAGGTTCAAAAATTGATAACTGGTGATTTTAGAAAAAAATACACTGTTGATGAGTTGGCGAGCATTGTGAACATTTCAAAGACTTATCTGAATAGAGCTTTCAAGGAAGTTTATGGAGATAGCATCCATGCTTATTTAATAGACAAGAGAATAGAATATGCAAAGGAACAGATGAGATTGAGCAAAATTAGCATAACAGAGATTGCAGAGAGTGTTGGTTATGCAAATGCGAGTAAGTTTGCAGATATGTTTAGAAAATATGAGGGCATTAGTCCTAGAGTATACAGAGGAGGGTTGAAATATGATTTATAAAAAGTTAAAGGAGTATGTGCCGGAAAAGATTCACTTAGTTTATAGCGGAATTCTGTTGACCATAATATCTTCAGCATGTATGGCAGCATCGTATTGGCATTTGTACAAATTATTGAACTTTCTTTTAGTTGAGAAGAGAGTTGTAGATGCTGTGAACATTGCAGGATATATATTAGGGTTTTTGATAGCAAATGCAATTGTTTATTTTATGAGTCTTTGGTGCACACACTTGGTGGCGTTTAGATTGGAGACGAATTTAAAAAAGAGGGGGATAGACAATCTTATGAGAGCTTCATTTTCATTTTATGACAAGAATGAATCCGGAAGAATTCGTAAGATAATAGATGGCAATACGGCTTTAACTCATATGAGTGTGGCACATTTAATTCCGGACTTGGCGACAGCGATATTCACTCCATTGTTTTCTTTAATTTTGACTTTTGTGATAGATTATAGACTCGGAATTTTATTTATTATAACTGTAATCGTTGGGGGAATTATCGGTAAGGGAATGATGGGCGAGACTGAATTTATGGGCAAGTATATGCTTGCACAAGAGAGAATGACTTCGGGTGCTGTTGAATATGTCAGAGGAATGAGCGTTTTAAAGATATTTAAAGCAAATATCAGGTCATTAAAGGAGTTTTACAATTCTATTTTGGACTATTCAGAAATGGCCCTTTCATACAGCATGAGTTGTAGAGTGCCTTATGTAGTGTTCCAAATGTTTTTTAATTCTATCTTTTTAATTTTGATACCTGCGTCAATATATTTCATATCAAGAGGAGAAAATATATATGAGATAGCGGCTAAAGTGATTTTCTATGTATCTATGTGTGGAGTAATTTTTAATGCATTCATGAAGATAATGTATGTGGGGATGTATCAATACCAAGCGACATCTTCAATTAAAAAGATTGAAGATTTATTTACAGATATGAAACAAAATAGTTTATCTCATGGTGAACTTAAAGAGATTGAAAATTGCGATATAACTTTTGAGAATGTCAGCTTTGGATATGAAGAAAATATGATTTTAAACAACCTTTCATTTGAGTTAAAGCAATGTAAGACGTATGCATTGGTTGGAGCCTCCGGAAGTGGTAAGTCCACAATAGTTAAGTTGATTTCAGGATTTTATCCTGTAAATAGCGGCAAGATTTTGATAGGTGGACATTCAATAGATGAATATACAGAAGATACCATAGTGAAGAACATAGCGAATGTGTTCCAAGATTCAAAACTTTTTAAAATGTCAATATTTGACAATGTAAAAGTTGGGAATAAAGATGCAACTCGTGAAGAGATTATGGAAGCTTTACACTTGGCACAATGTGATGAGATATTGGACAAGTTTAAAGAGAGAGAGAATGTAGTTATCGGCACAAAGGGAGTTTATTTATCCGGTGGCGAAACTCAACGTATAGCTATAGCCAGAGCCATTTTAAAAGATGCCAAGATTATAATTTTAGATGAGGCGAGTGCGGCAGCTGATCCGGAAAATGAATATGAATTACAAAAGGCCTTTGCCAATTTAATGAAGGGCAAGACAGTAATTATGATAGCACACAGATTGAGTTCTATAAGAAATGTGGACGAAATTTTGGTTGTGCAAGATGGAAAGATAATTGAACGAGGTAATGATGCTGAATTGATGGCTAAAGATTCAGTATATAGAAGTTATCAGGAAAAATTTAGACAAGCTAATGATTGGAAGGTGAGAAAATGAACTGGTTAAAAAATAAATTTGCTCTGACTGAAAAGGGAGCAAGGGGAGTTATAAAAGCTATAAGGGCATCTGTGCTGGTGAATTTTTCACTTATGTCTGCCATGGTGGCGATATTGTTTTTCGTAGATAGTTTGCTAAAAGGAAATTCTGTAGAAAATAAAACTTACTACATAATTATTTTTGCGATTGTGGTAGTGATGTACATTGTGCTGAATTTAGAATATAAGAGAACTTTTAACACTACCTACGCTGAGGCAAAGGATTTGAGAATAGCAATTGCAGACCAACTCAAGAAGATGCCGATATCATATTTCTCAAAGCATGATATATCAGATGTGGCTCAAACTATAATGCAAGATGTGCTCGATTTGGAACATAGCGTGTCCCATGCAATTCCAAGAGTGGTAGCAACGGCAATATTTTTAACTATCATAGCGACTATGATGTTGCTTTCAAATTGGAAATTAGGCGTTGCGGCTATGGTTCCTATGTTGATTGGAATATTGATGTTAATTATGTCTAAGAATAACCAAAAGGTTTGGAGTGAAAAATTCTTTTGGAAACTTAGAAAGAATGCAGAAATATTTCAAGAGAATATAGAGATGCAACAAGAGATAAAAAGTTACGGTATGGCATCGGAAAAGAAAGATGAAGTATATGCTGCAATAGAAGACAGCGAGGATATGCATATAAAGGCAGAAATAAGACAGGCTTTGCCGGTGTTGAGTTCTTTTTCGGTTATTAAATTTGCAATAGGTGCTGTGGTATTGGTGGGTTCTATGATGCTTGCCAAAAATGAAGTTGAGCTAATCTATGTAATAGGATTTTTAATTGGTTCAGTTAAGTTAATAGACAGCATTGGAGCTATGGATGAAAATTTAGCTGAGTTATTCTATATAGATGCAAGGACTAAACGTATAAATGCTTTAAAAGATACTAAAATACAAACGGGGAAGGATGTTGAATTGAGAAAATTCGACATAGAATTTAAAAATATATCTTTCGGATACAATTCTGATGTGAGAGTATTGGATGGAGTTTCATTTGTAGCTAAGCAGGGTGATGTTACAGCGATAGTCGGACCTTCAGGATGTGGCAAGACTACTATATTACGTCTTATATCCAGACTATTTGACTATGATTCAGGCAATATAGAGATTGATGGATATGACATTAAAAAAATTTCAACTGATTCTTTATTTGAGAATGTATCAATGGTATTTCAAGATGTAATTCTTTTTAATGCCTCTATTATGGAGAATATAAGGATAGGTAGACAGGATGCAACTGATGAAGAGATAATGGAAGCGGCGAAGACTGCAAATTGTGATGAATTTATAAGGAAGTTACCTAATGGATATCAGACGCTCATTGGTGAAAATGGAAGTAAGCTATCAGGGGGAGAAAGGCAGAGACTTTCAATAGCAAGAGCATTTTTAAAAGATGCTCCAATATTACTCTTAGATGAAATCAGTGCATCTTTAGACGTAGATAATGAGATGAAGATACAAGAGAGTTTAAATAAACTTATAGTTGGAAAAACTGTAGTCATTATTTCGCACAGACTAAAGTCAGTAGAGATGGTGGATAAAATAATAGTTATGGATAAGGGCAAGATAAACGCACAGGGAACTCATAGAGAACTAATGGAAAAATCCAAACTATACAACAGACTCATAGAAAAATCAAACTTGACAGAAAAGTTCACTTATTGAGGAGGAAATTATGGATAAAAAAGGATTGGAAGTTAAAGATTTAATAAATGCGGGATTATTTTCGATCTTACTTACAGCACTTTACTGGTGTGGAGGAATGATAGGGTTTATTCCGGTCTTGATGCCTGTAGTACCATTCGTTGGAGCGCTTGTTTCTGCGCCGGTATTTATGCTGTATTCAACCAAGATTAAGAAATTCGGTATGGTTTTAATACTTGGAATAGTGGTGGGTCTTGTATTTATGATGAGCGGACACGGTCCTTATGTATTGCCGGGAACAGTGGTTACAGCTTTGATTTCTGAATACATTATTAAGTCCGGAAATTACAAGAGTATTAAGAAAGCTAGACTTGCATATACAGTTTTTGCGGTGTTTGCCGGATTTAATTTAATACCTATATTTTTTGCTAGAGAAGCTTATATTAAGCAAATTATAGCAATGGGATATCCTAAAGAATTTGTCAACAAGATGTTATCAGTCATGCCAACTTGGTCATTTATACCTATAGTGCTAATGGGGTGCCTTGGTGGATATATAGGAGCGACATTCGGAATAAAAATGTTAAACAAACATTTTAAGAGAGCGAATATGATCTGATGTTTGATTTTAGAACTAAACTTATTATGACTGTGACTTTGTCTACGGTATGTATTTCGGGGAATTTAGAATATAAAGCTCCTCTATTAGCGTATTCTTTGGTAGCATTTCCATTTGTATTATTGCTTGAAAAAAAGAAGTATAAAATGTATATAAAGGGGTTACTTGCAATAGCTATATCTATTTTTTTGACAAAGAATTTTGAAGAGGGAATGGGAGTTTTATCTCTAATTGCATTAATACTTGGAAGCATAGTTAGAAGAATGTTGCCGGGGATAATGATGGGGTACTACGCAATATCCACAACAACTATGTCGGACTTGGTGGCGGCTTTAAAGGCTTGGCACTTGCCGGATGAACTCATAATACCTATAGCCGTCATGTTTAGATTTTTCTATTCACTACAAATAGATTTACAGTTTATAAATGATGGAATGAAGATGTACGGGATCACTATATCTAATTTTTTCAAAGACCCAATTAGATATTTTGAATTTAAAGTAGTACCATTGTTCATGGTTGCTTCAAAAACTGCGGACGATGTCTCCATATCTGCAATGAGCAGAGGACTTGTAGTTGGGAGAGAAAGGAGCTCTATATCTAACACAAAACTTAAAACTATAGATTACTTGGTGATTTTAGGGTGTGTTGTAGTGTTTGGAATATTTATTAGAGGTAAGTATGCTTGAATTTAAAAATGTGAATTTAAAATATGCAGAAGATACAGTTCTGGATGGAATTTCAATGCAGTTTGAAAAAGGGACAATAAATGTAATAACAGGTAATTCAGGTTCAGGCAAGAGTTCTATTATGAAACTTATAAATGGAGTTATACCCAACTTTACAAATGCTGATTTTAGTGGAGAGATACTTCTTAATAAGAAAAATATCTATGAACTTGACATAGCAAAACGGAGTGAGAGTATATCGACGGTGTTTCAAAATCCTAAAAGCCAATTTTTTTCAATAGACAGCTTTGATGAAATAGCATTTGCATTAGAAAACAGAAACATTCCAAGAGATAAGATAATAGAGACTATAGAAGAGTATTCAACTCTTCTAAATACAAAACATCTGCTTGGAAAAAATATTTTTAAATTGTCCGGCGGTCAAAGGCAACTCGTAGCTATAACCGGAGTGGCTGTTTATGGATGGCGAAGTTTATATTTTCGATGAACCGTCTTCGTCTTTGGACGGAAGCTCAATAGATGAGTTTAAAAATGTTATAGAAAAGCTACGAGACATGGGCAAGATAATTATAATAGCTGAGCATAGGTTATATTTTTTAAAAGAACTCATGGACAAGTTGTACATCTTGAACAAAGGGAGAGTTACAGAGTTAAATAAAGACGATATAAGAGAAGAAACTGTATCTACATATGAACTTAGAACTCTTGAAAAAATAGTTAAAGAGAATGTGGACTGTGAATGGAGTAAAACGAACGTCTATGAAAAGCATGCTCCACGTGGAGCATTGGAGATGCGAGACTACAAGTTTTGCTATGAGAGAGGCAAAGTTTTGTTCGACATGGATTTGTCGATTGATAGAGGGATAAATTTTATAGTTGGAGAGAACGGAATAGGAAAGACAACTTTTATAAGGAGTTTGTGCGGCCTTAATAAAAAATTTAAAGGAAAGACATTTTACAATGGAGAGAGAATAAAAAGACCACAGGATTATATTTCACTGGTCATGCAAGATGTGAACTATCAAATTTTTACAGAAAGTGTTTGGGAAGAACTCTCTTTGGCGACCGAAGATAATTTAAGTAAGGAGAGAGTGCTAAGAGTTTTAAACTTATTTGAAAAGAAAGACTCTCACCCACAAAGTTTATCGGGCGGAGAAAAACAGAGGTTATTAATTGCAAATGCTATTTTATCGGACAAGCCAATAGTGGTTTTAGACGAGCCGACGAGCGGGTTGTGCAATAAGACCATGAAATCTGTTGTAAACCTTTTGGATATGTTAAAAGAACGAGATAAAATTGTTATAGTAGTTACGCATGACTATGAATTTATTAAAAATTCAAATGGTAAAGTTATAGAATTTGTGCACTAAATAAATTTATCATAGAGCTACGATGATTGAGCAGCTCTTATTTTTTGTATAAATAAGTGTAGTAAAAATAAAATAAGGATAGATATTTTCAAAAATGAGATAGGGCGAGATAATCGCCCTGAAATTTTAGAATGTGTTGTAGTGAATTTTTTCGTCAACTTCAAAATCTTTTCTTTTTCTAACTCTCTCGTTTCCATAGCCTACCGGGATCATACAAACGGCTTTTAAATTTTTAGGGAAGTTTAGGAAGCTTTTTAAGTAAGCTTGTATTTCTTCGCCATTAGATGCTTCGCCTTCTTTTAGGTTAACCCAGCAAGTGTCCAAACCTTCTTCTTTAGCAAGAAGTTGGAAATAAGCCGCAGAAATTGCGCTTTCTTCAACCCAAGTTGTAGTAGTTTCAGTATTTGCAAGGATTACTATAGCCATTGGGACATCAGCTATGTACTTTGTTGAGAAAGAGCCGACGCCTGAAAGTTTTTCTAAAACTTCTTTATCATCCACCACTAAAAATTCAACCGGCCTTGCACTCTTATAAGATGGACCCATAAGTGAATATTTTAATAACTCTTTTACTAATTCTTTATCAACAGCATCTTCTTTATATTGTCTGATACTTCTTCTCTCTTTAATTAAATCTTTTAACATATTTCACCTCGTATTTTAAATAATCAATTTTGCTATTTATACCAAAATAAACAGTTTCATAAACCCTTAATTACATGATAAATAAGAAAAATAGAAAATACAAATTTAAATTAAAACAAGGGTGGATTGTTTAAGATACAAAGACTGTTAGTGTGAAGATTACATAACAAATGAAAACGTGTTTTCAAAAAAAATGTTCTGATATTAATCCGAGTAGAATTAAAAATAAAATTTTAAAAAAAATTATGAAAAGGCTTGCAATATATCTGAAGAGGTGTTATTATTACATTGTAAATATCCTAAGTAAATGGATATTTCAATCATCTTTTTTCTTCCCAGCTATACATAAAAGGACATCCGATCGGATGTCTTTTTGATTATATGGAAAACTTATTTAAAGGGCAGACTTGTAATAGTCTGCCCTAAGTTATTTAAAATTGTCCGCGAACGGAAACTTCCCCGGAAGAAAGTGTCATCAGTTTACCGTCGTCTGTTTGGACTATTAAATTTCCCTTTTCATTTATATCTTTTGCAATTGCCTCATATTTAGTTCCGTTGAGTTCGAAATTTACATATCTTCCAAGTAAAAGAGAATGAGATTTATATTCGGATAATATTTCTTCATCAGTTTTATAATAAAGAGCTTTGTAAAATTCGTTTATTACTTCGGCCACAAGTTCAGATCTAAGTAAATCTTCAGCATATAGAGAGCCTGCAATGGGACTTAATTCATCTGTAAATTCTGTTGTGAAATTTATGCCTATTCCTGTGACAATAGAGTGAACTTTCTTAGATTCAAAGTCTATGTCAGCTTCAGTTAGTATTCCACAAATTTTTTTGTGATTTAAAAATATATCATTTACCCATTTTATTTCAGGTTTTTTGTCCGTAGTCTTTTCAATTGCCTTAACAATGGAAACGGCTGCCTTTATAGTGACTAAGTCAAATGAATTATATGAAAAATCTTCTTTAGGAAAGAACACAATAGAGAAATAGACTCCGGTTCCCTTAGGGGATTTAAAATTTTTTCCACGACGACCTCGTCCGGCAGTTTGTTCATCAGAAACTAAAATTGTGAAATTTGAAAGATTTTCAGAATTTAAAAGGCGCTTTGCCTCTGTGTTGGTTGAGTCGATAGTTTCATAAACTCTGACATCAATTTCTTTTATTTCAGAGTATAAGTAATTTATAATTGCCCACTTATCCAACTTATCAGATGAGTTATCCAATTTATACCCTCTATTGGTTACAGAACTGATATTATGACCATCATTTTTTAAATTTTTAACAGCTTTCCATACAGCCGTTCTAGATACGCCAAGTTGAAGAGCTATGTTTTCTCCAGACATGTGGTTATCTCTATTTTCTTCGAGTATTTTTAAAACTTTATCTTTAGTTGACATTTAATCACTTCCTAATTGAAATTATAATTGATTTGGTTAGATAGGTAAATAAACTTTTGAATTTGACAATACTTTATAAAGAATGTAAAATATTATTCTAAGTATGTGGAGAGATGGTCGAGCTGGTTTAAGGCGCGTGCCTGGAAAGTGCGTATGCCCCATAAAGGCATCGGGGGTTCGAATCCCCCTCTCTCCGCCATCCATGATAGACGGGGAATTAGCGATGCCTTGTAACCTGCAATTCGCTATAGCAGGGTTGAATTCCCGTTCAAGGATTTTTGTTTGTATAGCCTGCCCCAAGCAAGTGGCGGTGACGACAGGGTCCCATACAATGTATACTTGTGAATCGTGTCAGGTCTTGACGGAAGCAGCACTAAGCAAGCTCATGCGTGTGTTATGGGGGTGCCTTATCTGAGTTAACTACTTGGGTACCGTATATGAATAATCATTCGAAGACGGGTTCATGGTACATATTAAAATTAATCACCTGAAAGACAGGTGGTTTTTTTTGTGCGAAAATTTAAATCTTTTTAGAAATAGTTAACCGATATAAACAAAATTTTTAATTTGATATTGCAATTTAGGATTAAAGAAAAATATGAAATCAGTAGTAATAATATTTTTCAATATATAGTGATTTTTAAAAAATTATGATATAATACGTTAAAAGTTAATATAGATTATCATTTACATTAAGTTAATGATAATAGACAGGAGAAAATTATGTTAAGTTTATTAATGGCTCCGATTGATAAGGAGTTAAAAATATTAAAAGTTAAGTCTAATAAACTTCCTGAAGATTCACAAGCAAAACATTTAAATAATCTTGGATTTATAGAGGGTTCAACTTTAAGGGTTGTGAGTGAGAACAATGGGAATTTGATAGTTAATATTAAGGGTGCCAGAGTTGCAATAGGAAAGGACATAGCATCGGCATTTATGGTAGGGGAGTTACAATGACGCTAAGAGAAGCAACAGTGGGAAGTTATTATAGAGTTAAAAAGATTAATGGAGTCGGTCCGTTAAAGAGAAGAATTATGGATATGGGAATAACTAAGGGGGCTGAAATTTACATAAGAAAAGTGGCGCCGCTTGGAGACCCCGTACAAATTAACATAAGAAACTATGAACTCAGTATAAGAAAAGAAGATGCTGAGCTCATTGAAATTGAAGAAATGTAATTAGAACGGGAGGAAAGAATGGCATATACTATCGCATTGGCGGGAAATCCCAATAGTGGGAAGACTACGCTTTTTAATACACTGACAGGCTCTCATCAATATGTTGGGAACTGGCCTGGTGTAACAGTAGAAAAGAAAACAGGGGAATATAAAAAAGATAGGGAGATTTTTTTCACGGACCTTCCGGGGATCTATTCACTATCTCCATATACACTAGAGGAAGTTGTATCAAGAGATTATCTTTTAAATGAAAACCCTGATGCAATTATAAATGTAGTTGATGCATCAAATATAGAGAGAAATCTTTATCTCACAACACAACTTTTAGAGCTTGGAATACCTACAGTTATCGCTCTTAATATGATGGATGTTGTGAGAAAGAATAAGGATAAGATTGATACTAAAAAGCTTGAGAGAGAACTTGGGTGTAAGATAGTTGAAATATCTGCACTTAGAAATGAAAATATAGATATTCTTGTGCAAGAGGCTATAAAGATTTCAGAGAATAATTACAGTATTAAATTTTCTGAAGGTGTTGAAAAACATCTTGCGCAAATAGAAACTATGTTGCCAAAAGTTGCAAAGGATACAGCTAAAAGATGGTTACTTATAAAATTATTTGAGCTTGATAATAAGTTAATTGAAAAATTAAGTTTGACACAAGAACAAATAGATAGACTAAGTGAGATAGCAGAGGAAGCTGAAAATGAATATGACGATGATACTGAGGGAATTATAACTGATGAAAGATACTCGGCTATCACTGAGATAACGACAACAGCAGTTAAAAAAGGTACAGTAGGTCTTACTACTTCGGATAAAGTAGATAGAATTATAACCGATAGATTTTTAGCGCTTCCAATTTTTGCGGGGATTATGTATGCGATATATTACATAGCAATAGTTATAGTTGGTGGCCCGGTAACAGAGTGGGTAAATGAAGCGCTATTTGGTGGATTTATAGCTAGTGGAGTTACTGGATTTTTAGAATCAATGGAAGTTGCACCTTGGCTTGTATCATTAATAGTTGATGGTGTAATAGGAGGAGTTGGTGGAGTATTAGGGTTTTTACCTATAATAGCAACTCTATTCTTTTTGATATCGCTGTTAGAAGATGTTGGATACATGGCGAGAATTGCCTTTATATTAGATAAAATCTTTAGAAGATTTGGTCTTTCGGGGAAGAGTTTCATCCCTATTTTGATAGGAACAGGATGTTCGGTTCCTGGAATTATGGGAACAAGAACTATAGAAAATGACAATGATAGAAGAATGACTATTGCAACGGCGTCATTTATGCCATGTGGAGCTAAGACTGAAATTATTGCGATGTTTACAGCTGTACTAGGTGGACATTTTTGGTATGGACCTCTTTGGTATTTTGGAGGAATTTTAGCTGTAATAGTTACGGGGATAATTTTGAAAAAGACAAAGAGATTCCATGGAGACCCGGCGCCGTTTGTAATGGAGCTACCTCAATACCATTTCCCGTCTATAGTCAATTGCTTAAAAGCTACATGGAATAGATGTAAGGCGTTTATAATTAAAGCCGGAACAGTTATTTTGTTATGTACTGTGGCTATTTGGTTCTTACAAAATATTTCAATTCAAGGAGATTTCTTAGATTGGGAATCTGAATCAGTTGATTCTATTTTATCATTCGTAGGAAAGAAGATAGCAATTGTATTTGCTCCGCTTGGATTTGGAGAATGGAAAGCAGCAGTTGCAACTGTACTTGGTTTAGTTGCAAAAGAAGTTGTAGTAGGTACGTATGGTGTAGTTGCCGGAATTGGAGACGTTGGGGCGGATGATCCGGGTTTAGTACCGTTGATTCAACAAAACTTCACAACCGTTTCAATTCTTTCGTTTATGTTTTTCAATCAATTGACAATACCTTGCTTTGCGGCAATTGGTGCAATAAGAGAAGAAATGAATGATAAAAAATGGTTCTGGTTTACGGTGGGATATCAAATGCTATTCTCCTATACAGTGGCACTTATGATATATCAATTCGGAAGAGTTTTAGTAATGCATGAACCGGCTAATTTTATGACGGCAATAGCAATTGTAATCTTGGCTATATATTTATATCTTTTATTTAGACCTAATAAATATAAAGACGTAAAAGAAGTACAAGCCAGATCGGTAAAGGAGTAAAAGATGAATGGTACAATATCTACAGTAGTAGTTTTAGTGTTACTTTGTGTGGCTTTAGGCTTTGCGATTAAGAGAGTTTTTTCAAAAAAGTCAACGTGTGATTGTGGAAGTTGTAATAGCAACTGTTGTGGGAATCCGCACGGAGAGAATAAAGACATTCATTGATTGAATATGTATGATATAATATCTTACAGAGAGTAAGTATTTTAAAGGCCTCGAAAGAGGTCTTTTTAAATGGCAATATTTACAAGAATTTAGTTTTTTTATATAATCATTCATAAGATATTAAACGGCGGTTGTCGTATAGATAGATGAATGACCTAGCTTTTCACAATCATTTACAGGGGGATTAGAATTATGGATAATGTCAGAGTTAGATTTGCGCCAAGTCCAACGGGATATCTACACATTGGAGGACTCAGAACAGCGCTTTACAATTACTTATATGCAAAGAAAAATGGTGGACAGTTTATTCTTAGAATAGAAGATACAGATAGAACAAGATTTGTAGAGGGAGCAATTGAAAATTTAATAGACTCTTTAAAGTGGGCTGGAATTGACTACGATGAAGGAGTTATGGTTAAAGACGGCAAAGTGGTAGAAGTTGGAGAAACTGGGCCATATATTCAATCTCAAAGACTAGATATTTATAAGAAATATGTTGATGAACTTATAGAAAAAGGATATGCATACTATTGTTTCTGTTCAAAAGAAAGACTTGATAAAGTAAGAGAAGAGCAGAAGATAAAAGGTATGGTTCCCAAATATGACGGATTCTGCAGAGATATACCACTAGAAGAAGCTAAAAAGAGAATTGAAGCCGGAGAAGAGTATGTAGTCAGATTAAAATTGCCAAGAAATAAAGACATATCTTTTGAAGATGCGGTAAGAGGTAGAGTTACAATCAATACAGATGAAATTGATGACCAAGTTTTAATGAAATCAGACGGATTTCCAACATACCATATGGCAGTCGTGGTAGATGACCATTTGATGGGCATAACTCACGTAGTAAGAGGGGAAGAATGGTTACCGTCAACACCAAAACACGTATTTTTATATGAGGCACTTGGTTGGTCTGCGCCTACATTTGTACATCTACCAACAGTTTTAAATAAAGATCGTAAAAAACTTTCAAAACGTCAAGGAGATGTTTCGGTAGAAGATTTTAAAAATAAGGGATACCTACCGGAAGGATTGGTAAATTATTTGGCTCTTGTTGGTTGGAGCAGCGAAGATGGAGAAGAAATCTTCACTCTTGATGAGATGGTAGATAAGTTCACTTTTGAAAGAGTTGGAAAGAGCGGCGGTATTTTTGATGTAGAAAAATTGAACTGGGTAAATGCTCACTATATTAAACAATATCCAACTGAAAAGATAGCAGAACTTTCTATGCCTTTTATGGCAGCAGAAGGACTTATGAAAGAAGAGGAAATGAAATCAAATTGGGATTGGTATGTTCTTCTAATTGAAACGGTTAAAGAGAGTTTGAGTAACTTAAGTGAAGTTCCTGAAAAAGTTAGATTCTTATTTGGGGATTTGAATATAACTGAAGAAGATGCAAAAGAAGAACTTGCAGGTGAACAAGTACCGGATTTAATAAAAGCATTTGAAGATGAGTTAAGTTCTATAGAAGAAGTTGACCAAGAATTTGCAAATGGAGTTATGAAAAAAATCCAAAAATCTACAGGAATAAAGGGGAAACAACTCTTCATGCCTATAAGGGCAGCCATTTCTGGAAATGTTCACGGTCCTGAACTTAAGAACATCATCTATTTACTTGGAAAAGAACAACTTTTGAAGAGACTTGACGAAGCAAAAGCGTTTAGAAAATAAATGCTTTTGTATTTAAGGTATGTCGATTAATCGGCGTACCTTTTTTTAGAATTTTAAATAAAATCTACAAAAAAAGTATAAAAAACATTGATAATAGGTTTCAAACAAAATTTTAGGGGTATACTTAACGTGTAAGTCATAAATTACAAATAATATTCTTAAAAAAATTAAGAAATAGATAAATTACTTAAGGAGGAAATATGTCATTAATAGGAAAACAAATACCAGAATTCAAAGCAAATGCTTATAATCCAAAGAAAGAAGAGTTTGTAACAGTATCAAATGAAAACTTAAAGGGAAAATGGAACGTAATTATGTTCTATCCGGCAGACTTTACTTTCGTATGTCCAACAGAGCTTGAAGATTTACAAGAGCAATATGCAACACTTCAAGGTCTAGACACAGAAGTATATTCAGTATCAACTGATACACACTTCGTTCACAAGGGATGGCATGACCATTCTGAAGCTATCAGTAAACTTGAGTATACAATGATTGCTGATCCTTCTAAAGAAATTGCAAGAAGCTTTGAAGTTCTTGATGAAGAAGCAGGAATGGCACAACGTGGAACATTTATCATAGATCCGGACGGAGTTATACAAGCTTGTGAAATCAACGCAGATGGAATCGGACGTGATGCAAGCGCACTAATCGATAAGATAAGAGCAGCTCAGTTCGTACGTAACAACCCTGGTCAAGTTTGTCCGGCAAAATGGAAAGAATCAGGAAAAACTTTAACACCGGGACTAGATCTAGTAGGTAAAATTTAATGAGTCTTGATGTTAATTTGAAAAATCAATTAGCACAATATTTACAACTTCTTGAAAAAGAAGTTGTAATTACTTTATCGGTGTCTAATGATGAAAATTCAAAAGAGGTTAGAGATTTTGTAACTGAAATTTCAGAAATGTCAGATAAGCTTAGTCTTAAAGAGGGAGAATTGGAATTCAAACCAAGTTTTTCTCTTAGTTCCGAAGTGAGCAGCGGAGTTGTATTTGCCGGTGTGCCTTTGGGACATGAATTTGAGTCTTTCGTTTTAGCGCTTTTACAAGTTGGTGGAAGAACTCCAAAAATTTCTGAAGATGAAATAAACAGAATCAAAGCGATAGATAGAGAACTAAACTTTGAAACGGTAGTTAGTTTAAGTTGCCATAACTGTCCTGATGTTGTACAGGCATTGAACATAATGTCAGTTTTAAATCCTAATGTAAAACACACTATGATAGAAGGCGGAATGCACAAAGAGCTTGTTGAAAAAAGAGGAGTGATGGCAGTCCCAAGTGTATTTTTAAATGGTGAGGAATTTGCAAATGGACGTATGACATTAGAGCAAATTTTAGATAAAGCCGTTGGAGAATCCGCACAAGATAAATTTGAAGGGGTTGAACTCTTTGACGTCTTAGTAATCGGCGGTGGTGCAGCAGGTGGTGCAGCAGCTGTATATGCAGCGCGTAAGGGCATTAGAACTGGAATAGTTTGCGAAGAATTCGGTGGACAAGTTAAAGAAACTCTTGGAATTGAAAATATAATAGGTACATCATATACTGAAGGACCTAAATATATGGAAGAAGTTAGAGCTCACGTCTTGAGCTATGATGTTGCATTGATGGAAAATGCAAAAGTCGAAGATGTAGTGCCTGGGGAAATGATTACTGTTGTAACAAATAAAGGTGAACTTAAATCCAAAACTGTAATAATAGCAACAGGGGCAAAGTGGAAACTTATAGGAATACCGGGCGAAACAGAACTTAGAAATAAGGGTGTTGCATACTGCACACATTGTGATGGACCACTTTTCAAAGACAAAAAAGTAGCGGTAATAGGTGGCGGAAACTCAGGGGTTGAAGCTGCAATTGACTTAGCTGGAATGGCTAAGGAAGTGCTACTTTTAGAATTCTTACCAGAATTAAAAGCAGATGAAGTCTTACAAAAAAGATTGAAATCACTTTCTAATGTAGAAATAGTAACTAATGCTCAGACAACTGCAATATCTGGAACTGAAAAAGTTACGGGAATTGATTATACAGATAGAATTAGTGGCGAAAAAATTTCTAAAGAAATTGATGGTTGTTTTATTCAAGTGGGATTAGTTCCAAGTACAGAATGGCTTGGAGATAGAGTTGAAACGAATAGCCACAAAGAGATAGTTGTAAATAGAGAAGGGGCAACAAATGTCGAGGGAATATTTGCAGCAGGAGATTGTACAGACACTGCATTTAAACAAATTATAATTGCAGAGGGAAGTGGAGCAACAGCTGCTTTAGGTGCATTTAATTATTTAATGAGAAAATAGACAGACAAGGCAGGTTTAATTCTGTCTTGTTTTTTATATATCATGGGTTAAAGAAGTTAATCTATAGAATTCTTAATGAATTAGATAGATTGATTTAATATGGTTGTGTGTTAGAATAAAAATATAATAAAATCGAAAAAATGTTTTATAAAATTGAATCAAAGGACATATTAAAGATGGAATAGTTTATGAAAATGAACCTATTAAACCGGATGTAGAGGTAAATATAAATCAAGGGTACGATACTCTAATTAAATGGATAAGAGAAGATAAATAATATTTTTTAGGAGGAAATATGAAGATTAGGACTTATATAGCAACTTCCATATACATAATATTGGCTATAATGTTACCGATAATGTTAGAACAGTCAAAAATTATTTATGATGCAAAAGTTACATATAATACTATGATACTCACAACTAGTAATTTATTATCACTATTTATATTGGGAGTATCCATGGGTTGGGCTATAAAATGTTATTTGAAAGCACCAGTTAAAATTATTTTACTTATTCTTTCTAGTGTAACTATATTTAGTATTTTAGGAGCAATAACACAAAATTCTATTTTGATGACATATTTGATGAGATATTATCAAGTTATAAACAAACTTGTGATGTTAAATGCAGTTTTGTTGGTGTTAAGTTTTAAGAAAATAAATTAATAGGAGTATAAGCAGTGTCAAAGGATAGAATTTGGAGAAGTATATTTAATATAGGAATACTTTTATATGTCTTAGTTTTACTAATAATATTGTTTAGAGGATTTAACCAAAGAATGGACGAAAGAGCTTATTCGATTATACCATTTAAAACAATTTATAATTATATGAGTGCTATAGATAAGAGAACAATTAGGTTTGTAGTTGATAATATTATTGGGAATATTGTATTATTTGTGCCATTTGGTATGTATTTAGAATCATTTCGATATGAGTCAAAATTAATCGGAAAAGTCTATATAATATTAATAAGTAGCTGTATAGTTGAAAGTATTCAAGTTATATTTAAAGTAGGAATATTTGATATAGATGATATATTACTTAATACCATAGGGGGTACTATAGGGATTGTAGTATATAAATGTCTATTTAAACTTTTTAATAATCATGAAAAAGTTAAAAATACATTAGCGATAATTTCGTTAAGTGTATTTATGGTCTTAATCTGCTCAATATGTTTAATGAATATAATGTATAGATGATTTGAAATTATTTTGAATGTAGTTACATAAGGTGATTTAGTGAACCTTTTTTATGTACCAAAAGTTAAATCTATATAATAATTTATTGACTGATTTAAGATATGTGATATACTCTAAGTGGGAACGGAAAATGACATGTGGGACAAGATGGTGTAAGCATGAACTTAGAATTTTTAATGGAATTTGTGCCGGAATTTCAAGATTTATTTATAAAGAGGTATGAAATACTTAAATTTATAAGAGGTAATGAAAGAGCGGGCAGAAGAACAATTGCACAAGGGATGAATATTTCTGAGAGGGTAGTCAGAGATGAAGTTGAAAAGTTAAAAAATCAAAATTTTATTTCGGTATCTTCTTCAGGGATAGGAATAGAAGAAAAGGGAAATAGATTTTTAAATGAATTGAGTTCCTTTTATCGTGAGATAAACAGTAGGCGTTCTCTTGGAATTGAAATTGAAAAGTTACTTGGAGTAAAAAAAGTTTTTGTTGTCGAGAGTGGTACTCACATTGAGACCGTTGAAAATTTGGGAGCGCAAGCGGCATCAATCTTTGAAACTATAATTTCTGAGGGAGATCTCATAGGTGTAACAGGTGGAGAGACCATATATTGTGTTTCTGAATCTATTTCATCTAAGGTGGATAGATTAGATGTTACCGTGATACCGGCAAGGGGATCGGTTGGTAACCAAGCGAGATTTCAAGCTAACACAATTGCATCCAGAATTGCAAATAAATTAAATGCAAAGTTACAACTTTTGCCCATACCGGAGACTGTTTCAAAACAAGCTATGGAAATTTTTTTGAGTGATAGTGAAATGAGAGAAGCTTATGAAATGTTAAAGAGTTTGGATGTTTTGCTATTTGGTATAGGTAGAGCTGATGTTATGTTGGCAAGAAGGGGTATAAATGAAGAGAAAAGTTCGAAAGTTTTAAACTGTGGAGCTGTGTCTGAAGCATTTGGAAATTATTTTAATTTAAAGGGAGATAGAGTTTATTCTCAAGAGAGTGTCGGCATAAGTTTGGATAAGTTTTTAAGCATACCTAAGATTATAGGTGTTGCAGGTGGGGTTGAAAAAGCACAAGCTATTATAAGTATTTCAACTCTTAGACCTGATATGGTTTTAGTTATAGATGAAAGTGCAGCGCACGAGATTATTAAGGAGGTAAATTATGGCAGTTAATGTAGCTATTATGGGATTTGGAAGAATAGGTAGAGATGTTTTAAGAGGTTGGGCTCTTAGAGATGAAAAGAGTTTTAATATTACTCACATAGCTGATTTAAAGGCGAGTGAAAAGATAAAAGAACATGCTCATTTATTTAAATATGATTCAGTATATAGAAAATTCCCTGGCGAAGTTGAAGTTGTAGAAGATGGATTTTTAGTAAATGGAAATAAGGTTACAGTTATCGATGGAAAGTTACCAAGTGAAATGAACTGGGGAGAACTAGGGGTTGATATAGTAATTGAATCAACTGGTGCATTTACTGAATATGCAAAAGCTCATGGACACATCGAAGCTGGTGCTAAAAAGGTTATTATTTCTGCTCCTGCAAAGGGAGATGTCAAGACAATAGTAATGGGAGTTAACGATTCAGAATATGACAGTGCTGTTCATGATGTAATTTCAAATGCTTCTTGTACAACTAACTGTTTAGCTCCTGTAACAAAAGTTATTCTTGAAAACTTTGGTATCGAAAGAGGAATCATGACAACTGTTCATGCGTATACTAATGACCAAAAAATTCATGATGCTCTTCATAAAGATATGAGACGTGCAAGAGCAGGAGCTGAAAATATAATCCCTACAACAACTGGAGCTGCTCAAGCAGTTGCAAAGGTAATTCCTGAAGTTGAAGGAATTTTAACTGGTATGGCAATGAGAGTTCCTGTTCCAACTGGTTCTGTAGTTGATGTTACTTTTGAAATTTCTAAAGAAGCTACTGTTGAAGAAATCAATGCAGCTATTAAAAAGGCTTCTGAAAATGAATTAAAAGGAGTTTTAGCATACACTGAAGAAGATATAGTATCTTCTGATATAGTTGGAGATCCTCATTCTTCAATCTTTGATTCACAACTTACAATTGTAAAAGACAGACTTGTGAAATTAGTTTCTTGGTACGACAATGAATGGGGCTATTCACAAAGAGTTGTTGATTTAACAGATAAAGTTAGCAAAGGACTTTAAGTTGAGATAAATTAGCGGAAGCTTTTTGCTTTCGCTTTTTCTTATGGAGGAAAAATGAAAAAGACTATAAAAGATTTAGATTTAAAAGGCAAGAGAGCGGTAATAAGAGTTGACTACAATGTGCCACTAAAAGATGGAAAAGTTACTAATGATGCCAGAGTAAGGGCAAGTCTTGAAACTATAAATACAGTTTTAGCGGCAGGAGCATCAGTAGTTTTACTATCTCATCTTGGAAGACCTAAAGGAAAATACTCTGAAGAGTTTTCTTTAAAACCGGTTGTGGGAGTTTTAGAAAACCTAATTGGTAAAAAAGTTAAATTCATCCCAGATGAAGAAGTTGTTTCAGATAGAGTTTTGGAAGAGGTTAGAGAACTAAAAGCCGGAGAAATAGCATTGCTTGAAAATACAAGATTTGTAGCAGGGGAAGAAAAAAATGACCCTGAGTTTGCAAGAAAACTATCAAGTCTTGGAGATGTATATATAAATGATGCATTTGGCACAGCACACAGAGCACATGCTTCAAATGTAGGAATAGCACAAAATTTACCATCAGCTATGGGATATTTAGTTGAAAAAGAGGTAAAATATATTAAAAATGCAATTGAAAATCCAAAGAGACCTTTTGTTGCAATTTTAGGAGGAGCAAAGGTTTCAGACAAAATTGGGGTAATAGACAATTTACTTGGAATAGTAGATAAGATTATAATAGTAGGTGCAATGGCAAATACGTTTGTAAAAGCCATGGGATGTGAAGTTGGGAAGTCTCTTGTTGAAGATGATAAGCTTGAGTTTGCCAAAGAACTTATTTCAAGAGCAAAGGAAAATGGAGTAGATATGATACTGCCGGTCGACTTTGTAATAGCAGAAGAATTGAAATCGGGAGTTCCAACTGAAGTTGTAGCTGCTAATGAAATTCCAAGTGATAAAGCCGCATTTGATATAGGACCGGAGTCGGTTAAGAGGATAGAAGATGCATTAAATGGTGCGGCAACTGTAATCTGGAATGGACCTTGTGGAGTTTTTGAAATAGATGAATTTGCTAAAGGTACTTTCTCAGTAGCAGAAGCTTTGGCAAATCTTAAAGACGCCATAACTATTGTTGGCGGCGGAGATTCGGGAGCTGCTGTTGAAAAGAGCGGTGTTGAGGATAAGATTTCACACGTTTCAACTGGTGGTGGAGCAAGCCTTGAAATGTTAGAGGGTAAAGTTTTACCTGGAATAGATATAATTGAGGAGGCATAATATGAGAAAAAAACTTATAGCCGGAAATTGGAAAATGAATTTAAATGCAAGTCGAGCTCAAGATATGCTAGTGGAGTTTATAGAAAAGCCACTTGCTATAGATGTTGATGTATTGGTAATTCCGCCATTTACGTCAATACCAAAGGCTTATGAGGTGTTAAATGAAACACATATAATGTTGGGAGCTCAAAATTTAAGTGAACAAAATGAAGGGGCGTACACAGGTGAGATTTCAGCTGAAATGCTAACTGATTTAAATGTAACTCACGTACTAATAGGACACTCTGAGAGGAGAACTTACCAACAAGAAAGCGATGAATTATTAAATAAAAAAATAAAGAGAGCGTTGGAAGCAAATATTGTTCCTATACTTTGTGTTGGGGAATCTAAAGAAGAGCGTGATGAAAATCGTGCGTTGGATGTTGTCAAAGCTCAAATTGTAAATGGACTTAATGAAGTTGAAAACGATGGAAGCATAATAATAGCTTATGAGCCTACTTGGGCAATTGGGACAGGAGATGTTTGCAGCCCTGAAGATGCAGAAGAAATGGCTAAATTTATAAGAGAAACTATTGAGGGACTTTATGGTAAAGAAGTTTCTGAAAAGACAAGAATTTTATACGGAGGTTCAGTAAAGCCAAATAATGTAGCTGAATTAATGGGAAGAGAAAATATAGATGGAGCTCTTGTTGGAGGAGCATCTTTAAAAGCAGATGATTTTGAAAAATTAGTAAATTTTGGAGAATAATATGAAACCTATGATGCTGATAGTCTTGGACGGGTTTGGCGTCGGCAAAGAATATGACGGAAATGCTGCATATCTTGCAAATACACCTGTAATTGATGAACTAAAGAAAAGTGTTCCAAGTACCACACTACAAGCTTCCGGAGAATATGTTGGTTTGCCTGATGGGCAGATGGGCAATTCAGAAGTAGGACACTTGAATATAGGCGCTGGACGTGTAATATTTCAAGATTTATCAAGAATTAATAAAGAAATATCTGACGGAGAATTTTTCCACAATAAGGTGTTGGTTGGAGAGATGGAGTCAGTCAAAAAGAATGGAAAAGCTCTACACTTGATGGGATTGGTATCTCATGGGGGAGTTCACTCACATATGGAACACTTAAAGGCATTGTTAAAACTTGCTAAACTTGAAGGGGTAGAAAAAGTTTATGTGCATGCTATTCTAGATGGCCGTGATGTGGCGCCTGATTCAGGTAGAGAAGACTTAAGAGAACTTCAAAGAGAACTTGATATAATAGGTGTTGGAGAAATTGCAACTGTCAGTGGAAGATACTGGGCTATGGATAGAGATAGAAGATGGGAAAGGACCATGAAGTATTACAATCTCTTGACCATAGGAGAAGGGGAAGCTTATTCATCAGTTGATGCTCTTATAGATTCGAATTACCATAGAGAAATATACGATGAATTTGTAGAACCTGGAAAGGTAAAAGACATAACGCTTGAGGATGGAGATTCTGTTATCTTCTTCAACTTCAGACCAGACAGAGCAAGACAAATTGTAAGACTTTTAAGTGATGATGATTTTAGCGATGCTCTTCGTGCTAAATACGTTCGATTAAACGTAGTAAGCATGACACAATATGATTCTACACTTACTAATGTAACTGTTGCATATGGCGAATTTATACCAAGTAATACGCTTGGAGAAGTGCTTGCAAAAAATGGAAAGAGTCAGCTCAGAATTGCTGAAACAGAAAAATATGCACACGTGACATTTTTCTTAAATGGTGGAAGAGAAGTGCCTTTTGAAAATGAAGATAGAATTTTAGTTCAATCACCAAAAGTGGCAACTTACGATTTGAAACCGGAGATGAGTGCATATGAAGTAACTGAAAAGTTAATTCCTGTAATGGGGGATTATGATTTTATAATGTTAAATTTTGCCAATACTGATATGGTTGGGCACACAGGGTCAATTCCTGCTGCAATAAAAGCTGTAGAAACAGTGGATGAATGTCTTGGAAAAATAATTGAGCAACTTAAAATATTAGGCGGAGCGGCAATAATAACTGCGGACCATGGGAATTGCGAAGTAATGCTAGATGACAATGGAAAACCGGTTACATCACATACAACAAATGTAGTGCCTATGTATCTTGTTGGAGTTGACAGAAAATTACACAGCGGAGCACTTGCGGATTTAGCCCCTACTGTGTTGGAAATAATGAATATTGAACAGCCTATTGAAATGACGGGCAAGAGTTTATTGGAGGAGAATGTATGAGTTTAATTTCAAATGTATATGCAAGAGAAGTATTGGATTCAAGAGGGAATCCAACTGTTGAAGTAGAAGTTAGAACTGTAAAAGGCGGTTTCGGAAGAGCTATAGTTCCAAGTGGAGCTTCGACAGGAGCTTATGAAGCTGTTGAACTTAGAGACGGGGGTTCAAGATATCTTGGCAAGGGAGTTCAAAAAGCTGTAGATAATATCAACACTCAACTTACAGAAGATTTAACTTTCTTTGATTGTTTTGACCAACTTGCGGTGGATTCCTATTTAATAAGACAAGATGGAACTGAAAATAAAGGCAAACTTGGAGCAAATGCTATTTTAGGTGTTTCATTAGCTGTTGCAAGAGCTGCTGCTGATGAATTGAATTTACCACTATATCAATATCTTGGAGGAGTTAATGCAAAGACATTACCTGTGCCAATGATGAATATTTTAAACGGTGGAGAACATGCAGATAACAATGTAGATATTCAGGAATTTATGATTATGCCGGTTGGGGCTAATAGCTTTAAAGAAGCTCTTGAAATGGGAGCTACAGTTTATCACAACTTAAAAGGAGTTCTTCGTGAAAGAAATCTTTCAACAGGAGTTGGTGATGAAGGTGGATTTGCACCAAATCTTGAAAGCAATAGAGAAGCTCTTGATGTAATAGTAGAAGCTATCGAAAAATCAGGATATAAAGCGGGAGAAGATATTGTGTTGGCTCTCGATGTTGCAGCTTCAGAAATGTATGAAGATGGAAAATATAATCTAAAGGGTGAAGGAAAAGTTCTTTCGTCAGAAGAAATGATAGATTACTATGCTGACTTAGTTGAAAATTATCCAATCTATTCAATTGAAGATGGACTTGGCGAAGACGACTGGGCTGGTTGGAAAATTATGACAGATAAGATAGGTGATAAAGTTCAATTGGTTGGAGATGACTTATTTGTAACTAATACAAAGAAATTAAAAAAGGGAATAGAAGATGGAATTGCAAACTCTATATTAATCAAATTTAATCAAATTGGAAGTTTATCAGAAACACTTGATGCAATTGAACTTGCTAAAACTCACAATATGACTTGTTTAATTTCACATAGAAGTGGAGAAACTGAAGATTCTACAATTGCTGACTTAGCAGTTGCAACTAATGCAGGATTTATTAAGACAGGTGCTCCTGCAAGAAGTGAGAGAGTTGCTAAATATAATCAACTTTTGAGGATTGAAGACCAATTAGGACAGACATCAAGATATGCGGGATTAAAAGGATTCTACAATTTAAAAAGATGATTTATTTAATAAGGCATGGCATAGCTGAAGCATACAGCACATCCGATTTTGGAAGAGAATTGACAATAGAGGGAAAGATAAAGCTAAAAGCAGCTTTCTTGGGGTTTGCAGAAGACTTTAATTCGAAAAACTACAAGATTTATGCTTCATCTGCAGTTAGAACAATGCAGACAGCAGAAATTTTAAGTGATATTTTAAAGTGTGACTTTGAAACGATTGATGATTTATATAATTCAAGCTATGAAGATTTTGTGAGAGAATTACCTCAAGATATGGATTATATAATAGTTGGACATGAGCCGTATATTTCAAATTTGATTTATCAGATGACGGGAAGAAATGTGATTGTATCAAGAGGCTCTATTCACAAATTGGAGGTGTAGTATGGATTATAAGAGGATGATTGACGAAAGAAACGCGAGTGGGTATATAAATCACCTGGGAATTAACGTGCTTGAAATAAGAGAAGGATATGCAAAGACAGAAGTCGAAATAGGAGATGGGCACATCAACCCTATGGGAGCGGCTCATGGAGGATTGATATTTAGCTTGGCAGATGTAACTGCCGGCTCTTGTGCAAATTCTTTTGGTAATAAAGCGAGCACGTTAAATGCAAACATCAATTTTTTAGCTCCGGCCATGAAGGGGAAGAAATTGATTGGAGAATCAAAACTTTTAAAAAATGGCAAAACTGTAAAAGTTATTGATGTTGAAATAAAAGATGAAAGTAGGAAGTTAGTGGCAAGGGGAACTTTCTCTTTCTTTGACCTTGGAGAACCACTTTTTGAAGATTAAAACAGTGACAATATATAATACAATATGGATAATAAATCTGTGCATACGAAGGTGTGTGCAGATTTTATTTTTGTGTATTTATTTTAAATTTTATTTTCAACATATTGAAAAGTTTTCTCTGTGTGGTAACATAGTATAGTTAATTAGGAGGAAAAGATGGAATTTTTAACGGAAGGTATAAAACTTATAACTTGGCAGGATTTAGTAATGTATGGTGTAGGAATTCTGCTCATTTACTTGGCGATTGAAAAAGAATTTGAACCGGCATTATTGCTTCCTATGGGATTTGGAGCAATTTTAGTTAATTTGCCACTATCTGGAGCTATAAATCAAACCATGGCTGGGATTGGAGAAGTTACAGGAATAGTTGAATGGCTGTTTGAAGTAGGGATAGAAGCATCAGAGGCTCTTCCTCTATTATTATTTATTGGAATAGGAGCCATGATTGATTTTGGCCCGTTACTTTCAAATCCTAAAATGTTTTTGTTTGGAGCGGCAGCACAGTTTGGAATTTTCTTTGCGCTTTCTTTGGCGACAGTTCTTGGATTTGAATTAAGAGATGCAGCTTCCATAGGTATAATAGGTGCAGCAGATGGTCCGACTTCAATACTTGTTTCTCAAGTTTTGGGGTCAAAGTATGTAGGAGCTATAGCAGTTGCGGCATATTCATATATGGCACTGGTTCCAATTGTGCAACCGGTGGCAATAAAATTAGTGACTACTAAAAAAGAGAGACAGATAAAAATGCATTACAATCCTACAGGAGTTTCAAGGAAGGCAAGAATTTTCTTCCCTATTTTAGTTACAATTGTAGCGGGTCTAGTTGCTCCTATGTCGGTATCGCTTGTTGGATTTTTGATGTTTGGGAACTTAATTCGTGAATCAGGTGTACTTGGGAATTTAACAGAAACTGCAAGTAATGAACTTGCAAATTTGATAACACTTTTACTTGGAATTACTATTTCATTCAGTATGAGGGCGGAGGCTTTTGTAAATTTTGAAACTCTTTTGATAATGGGGATAGGACTTATAGCATTTGTATTTGATACAATTGGCGGAGTAGTGTTTGCGAAAATACTGAACTTATTTACAAAGAATAAGGTTAATCCGATGATAGGTGCGGCTGGGATTTCAGCATTTCCAATGTCAGCACGTGTAGTTCAAAAGATGGGGTTAAAAGAAGACCCATCTAATCACCTTCTTATGTTTGCTGTAGGGGCAAATGTATCAGGTCAAATCGGTTCGGTTGTCGCTGGTGGAGTTATATTAAACTTAATCCAACAGTTTCTATAGGAGGGGAATATGAATCCAAATTTTTTAATATCCCTTGAAATAATGGGAAAGGGAATGATTTCTATTTTTGTAGTGCTTGGACTGTTGTCACTTATAGTAACGGCATTTGCAAAAATGTTTAAATAAAATAAATTATATATGGTATAGGTTCTGTAAAAGATATAAACTTTTGCAGGGCCTTTTTATTTGTAATTTAAAATTTAATTTATAAGATTAAGTAAATTAAAAAGAATTGTACAAAAGTGAAATATTAATTAATTTCTAATGTATTTTTTTAATTAAAGCTTTTTGTTACAATGATAATATAGTAAAAAATAAAAAGAGGTTAAATATGAATACATCTTATATATTGATGATTGTAACAATTGTATCAAAAATTTTTGGACTTCTCCGTGAAAAAGCATTGGCTTATTTTTTCGGAACCGGAATAATTGTAGAAGCCTTTTTAGTTGCTTTTCAAATTCCAATGACTTTCACAAACATATTATCCGGAGCTACAGCTAATGGATACATACCTATGTACAATGAAATTAAAGAGAGAAGCGGAGAAAAAGAGGCGAATAGCTTTACTTCAAATTTATCAAATATAGTATTTTTTGGGTCCTTGTTAATCTCAATTGTGGGGATTGTGTTTGCCAAACAATTGGTTATTGCAATGGCTATAGGCTTTAAAGGAGAGACGCTTGCAATGGCTGTCTTTATGACAAGAGTTGCACTTTTAAGTCTTGCAGCAACAACTGTGTTTTCTATTTTTAAAGCTTATCTTCAAATTAAAAGACATTTTATAGTTTCAATAGCGCATGCTATTTTGATGAATGTAATTATAATTGTGAGTATGGCATTTGCTAAAAAAATGGGCTATCAATACTTGGCTTTTGGTATTTTGTCAGGATTTATATTCCAATATTTAATATTTTTGCCATATATCAAGAAGTCGGGTTATAGGCACAGAAGTTTAATCAATTTAAAAGATAGAGATTTTAAAATGATGATGAAGATTATTATACCCGTACTTATTTCAACATCTGTAATCGAATTAAATTTTATAATTTCAAAATCGTTGGCATCTGATTTATTTGTTGGAGCTATGGCATCTTTAAACTATGCCTATAAGTTACAAGCTTTTGTAACTGGAATTGTAATAACTTCAATTGTAACAGCGGTATATCCGGACATGGCCAGACTTGGAGCAGTTTGTGACTATGACGGTTTGAAAAAATCTGTGGGGGGAGCTTTAGTATCTATGGCTCTTTTAGTTGTGCCGGCATCGGTGGGTCTATTTATATTTTCATCTCCAATTGTAAAACTACTATTTGTTGGGGGAGCTTTTGGAAAGCAAGAAGGAGTTGTGACGGCCACTGTTTTAAATTTCTATGCCATAGGGATAATTGGTATAGGTGTTAGAGAGATAGTATCAAGGGCGTTTTATGCAATTATGGATACCAAGACACCTGTTGTAAATTCAGTTGTAATGGTTGGTGTGAATATAGTTTTGAGTATGGTAATGATGAAGGTGTATGGAATAAGAGGACTTGCACTTGCAACTTCTATCTCATTTATTGTTGGAGCCATACTGATGGTTTTAAGTTTAAAAAGTAGATTGGGCAGAATGTTTAGTACTATAAATATTTCAGATTTGATGAAGATAACTATAGCGACTGTATGTATGGGAATTTTAGCGAGTGTTGTCTATAGCTTTTCAAGTAGATTTATTGGAAGTATAGTATCTCTATTGATTGCAATTGTGGTTGCTGGAGGGGTTTACTTGTTAGCTATTTTAGTGCTAAAAGTATCTGAAGTGCAAAATATTATAAATAAGATAAAAAATAAGAGAGCAAAGTAACTCTAATCAATGATATAAAAAAAGGACTTCGTTGGAAAGTCCTTTTTTATGTCATTTTATTTCTAACTCTTCTAATATTAGTTGGATAAGAGCATCACTTTCAACGCTCTTTGAATATAAAATAGGTATTTCAAAATCTTTGCTCACATTTCTAATCTTGAACATTGCATCGTGACCAACAGAATCTATAAATATTATTAAAATATTTGTCTTTGAAATTTCGCTTGAAAGAACCTCGACTGACTCATTTGCCGACAAATAACAAAGTTGTCCGCCATTTGCTTCGATTGCTCTTTTGAAATTTTCTTTATCAGTTTCTAAACCGATTATTCCGATATTTAATCCGTTTAGGGGATTAGATGTTAAGAATTGTACTTCGTGTTCTTTAATTAGTTCGGGGGAAGAATCTGTGGGGTAAACCCATATTATTTTTCCGCTTATGATTTCATCGTTCCAATATGCATAGTCTACAACATCACCAATTTCTAAGTGGAAGTTACCTGTCTTATATTGGTCAAGTAGTATTTTTGTAGATAGTCTATCTTCTGAAGAATCTATATAATATTGTTCTAAATCTTCATCGAATTCCACAATAGCATATTTGATAACTTTTTTATTGCTTTCAGCAGCGACTTTTTCAATTAATTCATATTCATATACAGGTTTTTGGTTATAAGCTTTTCTAATAACTGAAGCCTTAACCCAATCGCCTTCTTCGATATTAAGTTTTCTTATAAATTTTTCAGGAATAAATATTTTAAAACTTCCAATGTTTGCTCCGGATAGATTTAAGTGAGTTTGACCTAAGAAAATATTGTTATTTGCATCATAAATTTCAGTTAAGGTATTATTTGGCGTTATAGTAGTTGGTTGTTCATAAGTATTATATTTTGACAAATTATTTGGTAAATCATTTAGTGAATTTAAAATACAAAGATAGTTTTTTAAATATGCATTGGTTTCTTCCAAGTTGTCAAAAGTTAAATTTGAAACTATCGATAATAAATCGGATTTAATCTCTTCTAAAAATTTGATTTTATTCATACATAACCTTCCTTAAAATTAAAATTAGTGATTAAATTTATTGAGTATATTATACTCCTTATTAGTTTTTAGGTAAAAAGAATATTTTGTGAAATTACATTCAAAAAAATATTATATTTAAAAAATTTATATAGAAAGATAATATATGACTATGGTAGAATTAAAATCAAGGAGAGTGGAACGTTTGCGTATATTTAATCAGGAATTACTAGAAAGTGCAATAGCGCTTGGAAGAAAATATATTGATATGGGAGAAGTTGCAGATTACATACCTGAGTTGAAAAAACAAGATCCAAATAAGATAGGGATTGCAGTGATTGAAGATGAAGAATTAATTTGTTCGGGAGATAGTGAGGATAGATTTTCTATACAATCTGTTGTAAAAGTAATTTTATATGCAATAGCACTTGAAAATTTTACTGTTGATGAACTGAAAAAATATGTTGGGCTCAAACCGTCATCAAAAGCTTTTAACAGTGTAATAGAACTTGAACTATCTAAAAAGAATGTGCCGGTAAATCCTTTCATAAATGCAGGGGCAATAGTTGTGGTTGCATTGCTACATAGGGTTTATAAAGAAAGGACGCTAGAAGTTATTATTGAGAGAGCATCAAAGTTTTTAGGAGAAGAAGTAAGTTATAGTGAAGAAATTTTTATATCTGAAAAAGTATCTTCTTTTGCCAACAGAACTTTAACATATCTTATGCTTTCAAGAAAGATTTTACCACCAAGCCTTGAAGTAGAAGAAGTTTTGGATATTTACTTCAAAAGTTGTTCGTTGATGGTAGATGTTAAAAATTTGGCTAATATGAGCTATTGTATATCCAATAATGGGATATCTTTGAGCGGTGAAAAAGTTATAGAACCGGAGCATGCAAGAATTTTAAGAACTCTTATGGCAACTTGTGGTACATATGATTATTCGGGAGATTTTGCAGTTAGAGTTGGAATCCCTGCTAAGAGTGGTGTTGGTGGAGGAATTGTCACAGCCACAATAGATGGTTATGGCTTGGCAGTTTACAGTCCTGCACTTGATACGCATGGAAATAGCTATTCGGGAGTTAGAATGCTTGAGTATTTATCTGAGAAATTAAATTTGAATGTATATTAAAGGAGGAATAGATGGAAGAATTATTCATAACTTTATCTACGAAGTTAAATGAAATATTGTTGAGCATTAATGATGTTCTGTACTATCCAATCTTACTTATTATGTTGTTGTTTTGTGGACTTTATTTTTCGGTTAGAACAGGACTTATACAATTATCAATGTTTAAAGAGTCTATAAATGTAGTAACTGAAAAACCGGATAAGGGCGGTGTTTCATCTTTTCAAGCACTTATGGTTTCAACAGCGTCAAGAGTTGGTACAGGAAATATAGTAGGGGTATCTAATGCCATTTGCCTTGGAGGATACGGAGCTGTATTCTGGATGTGGGTTATAGCTATAATTGGTGGAGCATCAGCATTTATAGAATCTACTCTTGCTCAAATTTACAAGAGAAAGGGTGAAGACGGTACAAGCTATGGAGGACCTTCATATTATATAGAAACTGCACTTGGAAGTAGAACTGTTGGGGTTTTATTTGCGATATGTTTAATATTAACTTATGCAGTTGGTTTTAATATGTTGGCATCTTTCAATTTACAAGACTCATTTAAAATATATGGGTTCTACACTCCGGGAAGAACATCTTGGATGATAGGAGCTGTACTTGCTTTAGTTGCAGCATACTGTATTTTGGGTGGTGGAAAGAGAATTATAAAATTCACTTCAATATTAGTTCCATTCATGGGAGTTATATTCGTAATCGTTTCGATATTAATGATTGCATTAAACATAACTTATATACCAACAGTTTTTTCAAAGATATTATCAGATGCTTTTAACTTTAAGGCAATCTTTGGTGGAATAGCCGGTTCTTCACTTGTTGCTGGAATAAAGAGAGGATTGTACTCAAATGAAGCCGGTATGGGTTCTGCGCCAAACGCAGCTGCAGCAGCAGATGTATCTCACCCTGTAAAACAAGGGTTGGTTCAAATGCTTTCTGTATTCATAGACACACTTTTAATTTGTTCAGCAACAGCATTTATGGCATTGTCATCTGGAGTTGAACCTACAGCTGAACTAGCAGGAGCAGCATTTGTTCAAACTTCACTATCAACAGTATTTGGCAACTATGGAATTATATTCATAACAGTTGCTCTTACACTATTCGCATTCACAACTTTGATAGGAAACTTATACTATGTAGACACTTGCTTGACATATTTGAATAAGAAAGTGCCTTCAAAGGTATTTATGGTTTGCTATAGAGTATTAGCGGCAGTTTTAATTTTTGTTGGAGCGGGAATGCAAATGGAATTAGCTTGGAATGTTGCAGATTTGTTGATGGGACTTATGTGTATAATTAATATCCCTACAATTATAATTTTGGGAGGACAAGCGATTAAAGCTTTAGAAGATTATAGAGAACAAAAAAGACAAGGTAAAAATCCTGTGTTTATAGGTGAGAATATAGGACTTGATGAAAGTAAATTACAATATTGGAAATAAATTTTAATTTAAGGAGTGTCATAATTATAGTAGGCACTCTTTTTTAGTTTTAATTAAAACTTAAAAGAGTCATATGTCAAATATATATTTGAAAAGAACGAAATAATAAAATATAATTTTGTAATAAATATATTTTATTATAGATAATGTAAGTGGCTAAATTCAAGGGTTGCAACTGGAGGTTGACAAACTTCAAAGCCTACTTTATATTAAGCAACTACTATTTTTGATAAGTTGGTAAAAAATAAGCAGAGAGGAATAGTAGAAATGATATTAGCTGATAAGATAATTGAAGAGAGAAAGAAAAACGGATGGAGTCAAGAAGAATTGGCTGAAAAGTTAGGAGTTTCTAGACAGTCAGTTTCTAAATGGGAAAGCGCACAATCTGTACCTGACTTAAATAGGATATTAAATATGTCCAAAATTTTTGGGGTTAGCACTGATTATCTGTTAAAAGATGAGATCGATACAGTGCAAAAAAATTCTGAGAGTACTTCCATTGAAGTAGATAGCAAAAACATAAAGAATGTGAGCATGGAAGAGGCTGTTGATTTTTTGAAGATAAGTGAAGAAAATTCAATATGGATATCTTGGGCGGTTTTCTTGTATATAGCATCTCCTATAGTTTTGTTAATACTGTCAGGGTTATCTGAAAGTAAATTATTTGATGTATCGGAGGATATGATAGTGGCTGTAGGTGTGCCTGTTTTATTACTTATGGTTGCTCTTGGAGTGTATATATCTATAAGTTGTGGCAATAGAGCTAAGGAATATAAGTTCTTACATAAGGATGAAATAGAAACTGCGTACGGAGTGGATGGTTTGGTTCGTGAAAAGAAAAGTAACCATTCAAGTAAGTACAAAAACACAATAGCAATAGGTGTTGTAGCGTGTATTTTGGCTTGTGTGCCTCTGTTAATTAGTGAAGCATTTAATAATGAGGATTATATAATATTCAATATGGTAGCTCTGCTGATTTTTATTATAGCTGTATCGGTGAATAGAATGGTGCGAGTTGGTTTAGTAAAGGATAGTTATGACAAACTTTTGCAAGAAGGGGATTTTACTGTAGCAAATAAAAAAATAGCTCCAACTATAAATAAAGTGAGCTCTGCATATTGGGGAGTAGCACTTGCAATATACTTAGCGTGGTCGCTATATACAATGAAGTGGGGATTCACATGGATAGTATGGCCGGTGGCTGGAGTTTCATATGCAGTAGTAATTAATATAACCAAGATGTTTATCAAAGCTGAAGATTAAAATATTTAGAATCAAAAAGGGAGTTCATACGAACTCTCTTTTAAATATTTGATATCAATTTAGCTATTTGAGAAGCCTGATTTTTTAATTCGGGAACTACATCGTTTAATATACTTTCAATATAAGTAGAAAATGAAGTTATACTAAGAGTAGCTATGATATTTCCGTTTGAATTGAAAATAGGTACTGAAAGACTACTCACACCTAATTGATATTCTTGGTTTTCATAGCTATAGCCATTCTCTAAAATATCGTTTAATTTTTTCTCCAACATCTCAACAGAAGTTGAGGAATAGTCGGTAGTGTTGTCGGGCTTACTATCCAAAGCATATTTAATATTTTGTAAATTGTAGTTATGAGCTAAAGCTAATTTACCGGATGCGCTAACTGATAACGGTAGTAATACATGCTCGGCGACATGTATTTGATAGTGTTCTTTATGAGCGCTTGAACTATATATAGTGTAAACTTGTAGATTTTCTACAATTTGAAAACAACAAGTTACTGAAAATTCATCAGATATTTTTTCTACAAAAGGGCTTATATATTGTATATATAGTTCTTGTTTTTTATTTAGTAATTTGGACTTAGCTGAAAAAAACAATCCTAGACTATAATATTTCGTAGAATAATCAAAGTTTAGAAGCCCATACATTAATAGGGTATTAGCTATTCCTCTTGTTGTACTCAATTTTAAATTTGTAATTTCACTAATTTCCTTTAATGTAAGATAGTTTATATTGTCAGTAAAACAATTTATAACATCTATAGCTCTTTTTATAGATTGAATAGGTTTGAATGAATCTAACATACTAATTCCCTCTCTATATAAATATTTATAATTAAATTATAACGGGGAAGATAGTGAAAGTAAAATACGGCATTATAGAATAAAAAACGGTAATACCGTATTGACAAAGGTTTTCTTGTGAATATATAATTGATTTAGTAATTTATCGATGCGCAATGATATTTACAAAATTAGCTTAAAATACATTTAGATGATAATTTTGTAGGAGGAAGTTATGAAAAAATATACTTTCAAAGAAAAATTAAAAGCTCTAGGGCCGGGGATGCTAATAGTCGGTTCGTTTATAGGACCCGGAACGATAACGAGTTCAACTAGAGCAGGAGCTACATATGGATATCAGTTGCTATGGTGTGTATTATTTTCTGTTTTGGCAGTAATAATCATGCAAGGCATGGCTGCAAGACTTGGGATAGTAACACAAACTGGATTATCCGAAAATTTAATAGAAGATTTAAAGGAAAGACCTGTTTTAAAAAACATAATGGTGATTTTGGTATCAGCAGCAATTATATTAGGAGGGATTGCCTATATGAGTGGAGATCTTACAGGTACGGCAATAGGCATTTCAGCACTTACGGGGATACCTTCAAGAGTTATAGCTCCTATTTGGGGAATATGTATTCTATTTATAAGTAATCATAACAATGCTATAAAATGGTTGGAAAAATTATTGACAGTGTGTGTTTCTATAATGGCGATAATATTTGTTATAACAATGTTTATAGTAAGACCTGATTTTACAGAAATATTAAAAGGTTTGATACCAAGTGCTGAGTCGAATTCTATTATGACTTGTGTAGCGTTAATAGGAACAACTGTAGTTCCATACAATTTATTTATTCATGCGACAAGTGCTAGACAAACATGGAAAGATCCGGACCAAATACCATTAGCTCAATTTGACGTAACTTTCTCTATGATAGTGGGTGGAATAATTACAGGTGCTGTAATGGTAACAGCAGGAACGGTTGTTAGAGGGATGAAAATTTCAACGGCAGTAGACATGGCTCAACAATTGGAGCCGCTTTTAGGGAATTTATCAGTTCCATTTTTAGCAGTAGGATTAGTTGCAGCGGGGATTTCAAGTGCTGTAATAACACCGTTGGGAGTGTCTTATGTATTGGCAGGTCTATTTGGATGGCAATTAGATAAAAAAGATAAGAGATATTTTGCAACAAATGTATTGATTTTACTTTTTGGAATTGTCGGAGCAGCAACAGGATTTAATCCAATTACTATAATTATGGCAGCGCAAGCTGTAAATGGAATTTTCTTACCGGTGAGTGTATTTGTATTATTGTACTTAGCTAGTAGGGAAAAAGTTATGGGAGAATATAAAAACAACATGATTCAAAAAATTTTAGGAATTGGAGTTTTCTTAATATCTCTAACAATTGGTGTAAGCAGTATAATGTCGTTATTTTAAATAAAGTTTTTAAATTAGGAGGAGAAAAATGAGAAACAGTAAACCTACAATATATGATCCGAAATTTTTACCAAACAATATTTATAGCGGTGTTCCATCATGGTTAAATCTTCCGGTGATAGAAGAAGATGAAGATTTAAAGGGGTTGGATATAGCTGTAGTGGGAGTGCCTTGGGAAGGAGGATGTACAATAGGTGGGTATTCATCGTGTACAGAAGGTCCTAAATCAATTAGAAGTGTTTCGATAAGATACACAGGATTCTTGCCGGATTTTAATTTAGATTCATTTGAGTATTTAAAAGGAGGAGATTTTGGGGATGTAGCAGTACAAAATGGGAGTTATGATTTTACATTTGAAGAAATAAGAAAAAAGTTTTCTAAAGTCATAGATGCAAATGTTATACCGGTAACATTTGGGGGAGATCACTCAATATCTTATCCAATAATTAGCGAGATGGCTAAAAAATATCCTAAAAAAATAGGTGTATTACACTTTGATGCACACTTAGACAACTATGAACAATTTGGAGATGATCTATACTCAAGATGTTCACCTTTCTATAGACTATACACTGATGAAAATATGGATCCTACAAAGATAGTTCACATAGGAATAAGAGGACCAAGAAATCATAAAAAAGAATATGAGAATGCAGAAAAATTTGGTGCAACTGTGATTAAGAGCCAAGATGTTAAAGAAAAAGGTTGGAAAGAAGCAATAGGTGAAGCGATAGAAATCGCATTTAAGGATACAGAAGTTGTTTATGTAACAATATGTGCAGATGCACTGGACGCAGCATTTATGCCGCAAGGACCGCAAGATATGTGCGGACTTACTTCTTATGAATTAGCTATGATGGTTCATGAAGCAGGATTAGCAGGTGCAAAAGGATTTGACTTTGTTGAAATCTATCCGGAAACTAATTCATTACAAACAGCTTCTCACGTTGGGTGTTGGATGGCGCTATACTATTTAAATGGGTTGGCAGAGCACAAAAAGAATAGATTATAAATATAGGGGCTTTTAAAGTCCCTGTTTTTATTTTGAAATAGATTAATTTAATAATGAGAAATATAAAATAAATTATTTATAAGATAAATCAAAAATTTAATTTGTTCATAATAAATGGGAATATAAATTAAATAAATCGGATAAAATCAATTTGCTAATAATAAATCGAAGAACAAATTAAATAAATTGAAAAAAATTGATTTGTAAATAGTGAATGGTATAATAAATTAAATATAGTAATAAAATTTAATTTATTGAGTATTAATTAATGCATTAGATTAAATATTTTCATAAAAATAAATTTTATTGCTATATCAAGATTTTTCACAAATAGAGGTTGATAGAAGTGGAGAGGTTAAAATATGGAGTATATATCAAAAGTATATTATAAGGATTTTAAAAATCATCAAAAAATCTATAAAAATAGGTATGAGTTTGAGGCTACATTAAGATTGGATTTGAAAATAAATCCTTACAGAACAAATGAAAATTTAAACTTATATTATGTTTTTAACAACAAAACTTCAAGATACTTAGATTTAGTAAGAGAAAATGACAATAGACTTAATGAGATTGAATTAAAGTTACCTGAAGTGGCAAAAAAATCTTTGCTTAAAGATATTATTTCTAGTGAACTCCAAAGTTCAAATGAACTTGAAGGGGTTGAAAGTAGCAGAGAACAAATAGCTGAAACAACTAGAGAAATAATCGAGAATAAGAAATTAACAAATGATAGATTAGTAAGCATGATTAAATCATATATATATTTATCAGGGGAAGATATGTTAAAACTTCCGGAAGATAGTAAAGATATTAGGAAAATATATGACAATATTACTAAAGGTGAATTGGAAAAAGATTGTATTCCTGACGGTAAAATTTTTAGGGAAAATGCTATTTATATTCAGAAAAAAAACACTGTTTCTGGAGAATGTATTCACGAAGGTGTTTTAGGGGAAGATAATATTTCTGAGCATATAGGTATGATGTTAAATTTTTTGAATGATAATGAAATTCCGTTGTTATTAAGAACTGCAATAGGGCATTATTATTTTGGGTATATACATCCGTTTTATGATGGGAATGGTAGAACGGGGCGTTTTATAAGCAGTATGTATATAAAAAAAGATTATGGTTATTTAACGGCTATGTCATTATCTAGAGGAAGTTTTTTGAAGAAAAATGAATATTACAAAGCTTTTGATATCACTAATTCTGTGAAAAACAAAGGAGAACTCAATTATTTTGTAGATACTTTTTTGAGTA
Source organism: Peptoniphilus sp. (assembly GCF_034090345.1). Lineage (GTDB taxonomy): Bacteria > Bacillota > Clostridia > Tissierellales > Peptoniphilaceae > Peptoniphilus. The sequence continues at coordinate 48,734 of NZ_JAXDSS010000135.1, forward strand.
TTTTAATTGAGGGACAATTTGATATTATAGAAAATTTAGTAGATAAAGTAGAAAAACTTGATAAAATTCACACAAAAATAATGAATGATAATATTTTAGATACTGATATAAAAAAAGATATAATGTTTATACTTTCACAAGATTATTATTTTAATTATAATAACGGAATAAAAAGAGAAGAGATAGTCGGATATTTAGACGAATATTATGCTAAAACAACAAGAGATGAAATTAGTGATTTAGAACAAGAAGGATTGATAATAAAAGTTAAGGGTAGACCTATCATTTATTGCGCAAATAGTAATTATTTTGAATAAATTTATTGCCGATAATATAGAATAAAGCATACTGCTTTAAACGCTATTATTATAAAGCCTTAAAAATTTTTTGAGATAGGATAGAAATTTTTAGCTTTATAAAAATTTAATATTCTTAATATTTTGTTTTGTTGACAACAAAAGGTATTCTATATTAAAATTTATTTAAAATATTTTAAATAAATTAAGGAGGTATTATGCAAAGATATTCTATTTATGCAATTATAGTAATAGTTTTTGCTATAAGATTAGCTTTTTTAAAGATATCTAAGGAAAATGAAAGAGCGATATTAGCAAATGGTGGAAGAGAATATGGAGTTAAAAATACTAAACGAATAACAATATTGCACATACTATTTTATTTTGGTAGTTTAATTGAAGCAATAGTTAACAAAGTAGAATTTGATAAAGTTAGTTTGGTAGGACTAATATTAGTAATATTTTCAATGGTAGTTTTGTATTCGGTGGTTAGTGTATTAAAAGGAATATGGACTGTAAAACTCATGATAGCAAAGGGGCATAAGTTTAATAGGCACTGGTTGTTTGATACATTTAAGCATCCTAATTATTTTTTAAACATTATTCCTGAGCTTATAGGAATAGCATTGATTTGCCATAGCACAATCACAAGTATTGTAGTGCTTCCACTTTACATGATAGTGTTATATATAAGAATTAAAGAGGAAAATAATTTAATAGAAACGGTTATAAAACCTAATGGAATATTAAAATAGATAGAACGTGTTAATAATGTTTGATTATTAGCACGTTTTTTATTTATAACTATTTATAAATAATTTACTGAGATTTATTTTATTTATATATAAATTTATTTTCTAAAAAACAAAAAAATATTGTAAATCCTTGCAAAACTTGTACAACAATGTTAAAATAATTAATTGCAAAATTATAAAAATGGATTAGTGTTCTCTAAATTAGGCGACAGTAAATCTGTCTTGAATTTAAGGGGTGATTATTAATTGGCACATCCTGTGAAATATGGGAAGAGAGAGAGAATGAGCTTTTCTCGAATACCAGAGGTACAAAATTTACCAAATCTTCTTGAAGTGCAGACAGCCTCATTTGATTGGTTAATCAAAGAGGGTTTGAAGGAAGTTTTTGATGAGGTATCTCCTATCGAGGATTACTCAGGTAACTTAATACTTGAATTTGTAGATTATTATGTATCTGCAGAACGTAAGTATTCAATAGACGATGCAAAGGAACGTGATACAAACTATTCTGCGCCTTTGAAAGTTAAGGTAAGACTTATAAATGCTGAAACTGGAGAGGTTAAGGAACAAGAAGTGTTCATGGGAGATCTTCCACTTATGACACCAACTGGAACATTTATTATAAATGGTTCAGAACGTGTTGTGGTATCTCAACTCGTTAGAAGCCCGGGAAGTTATTATAAAGTAGAAACGGATAAAACGGGGAAGAGATTATATTCGGCTACTGTTATTCCTAATCGTGGAGCGTGGCTTGAATATGAAACGGATGCTCAAGGTGTTATAAATGTAAGGCTTGATAGAACAAGAAAAATTCCTGTTACTGTTCTTATGAGGGCTATAGGCGTCGAATCTAATATGGAAATAACTGACATATTAGGAGAAAGTGAAGCATTGCTAAAGACTTTAGAGAAGGATTCTACTTCTAATAAAAATGAGGCATTACTTGAAATTTATAAGAAGCTTAGACCTGGTGAACCACCTACTATAGAGTCTGCTGAATCATTGTTTGAAAATATGTTTTTTGACAATAGAAGATATGATTTAGCTCATGTAGGGAGGTACAAGTTTAATAAGAAACTTGGTATTTCAGCAAGAATTGAAGGACATTATGCAAGTAGTGATGTAGTAAATCCTGAAACTGGCGAAATAATAGTAGAAGAAGGAAACAGGTTCACTGAAGAAACGGCAAGAGCTGTTGAAAATGCAGGCATTAATAAACTTATTGTAACTGTTAAATCGATTCGTGAAGATGAACAGGATAGAGATGTAATTGTTATTGGAAATAATTTTGCATATCCAGATGATTTTGAACTACCTTTTGATTTAAAAGAGTTAGGATTTAAAGAAAAAGTTTATTATCCTTTATTTAAACAAATCGTCGAAAAATTTGAAGACGATGAAGAAAAATTAAAACAAGAATTAAAGAAAAATTATCGACTACTTAGTCCTAAACATATAACTGTAGATGACATCATCGCATCTGTAAATTATGAATTTGGGCTTTCATTTAACGTTGGGGTAGTAGATGATATTGACCATTTAGGAAACAGAAGAATTAGATCTGTAGGAGAGCTTTTACAAAATCAATTTAGAATTGGCATTTCAAGAATGGAAAGAGTTATACGTGAAAGAATGACTGTTCAAGATGTAGATGCTACAACTCCTCAATCGTTAATAAATATAAGACCTGTAACAGCTGCTATTAAAGAGTTCTTCGGGTCATCACAACTTTCACAATTTATGGACCAAAATAACCCTCTATCAGAATTAACTCACAAGAGAAGGCTATCTGCACTAGGGCCTGGTGGATTGAGCAGAGATAGAGCCGGCTTTGAAGTGCGTGACGTCCATAATTCCCATTATGGTAGAATGTGTCCTATTGAGACACCGGAAGGTCCTAACATAGGACTGATAACTTCTCTTACGACATATGCGAGAATTAATGAATACGGATTTTTAGAGACTCCTTATAGAAAAGTAAAAATTGGAGAAGGAATTGTAACCGATGAGATTGAATATATAACTGCTGATGTTGAGTATGAGCAAATTATAGCTCAATCTAATGAGTTGCTTGATGAAAACGGAAGATTTATAAATGATAGAGTAGTTGCAAGGGGCCATGAAGGGGTAGTAGATATCTTTGACTCTAAAGAAGTAACTTACATGGACGTATCCCCTCAACAAATAGTTGCGGTAGGTACAGCGATGATTCCTTTCCTTGAAAACGACGATGCGAACAGAGCCCTAATGGGTGCCAACATGCAACGTCAAGCAGTTCCTCTATTAAAAACAGAAGCTCCTGTAATTGGTACTGGTATTGAGTACAGAGCGGCTAAGGACTCAGGTGTAGTTATCATATCTAAAGAAGATGGTGAGATAACTAAAGTTGATGCCACAGAAATAGTTGTCAGAAGAGATTCTGATGGAGTGAAGGATAGATATGAGCTTCATAAATTTATCGGAGCTAACCAAGGGACTACTATAAATCAAAGGCCTATCGTAAAGAAGGGACAAAAAGTTAAAAAAGGCGAAATCATAGCCGATGGTCCTTCTACAGATATGGGTGAAATGGCATTGGGTAAAAACATACTTATAGCTTTCATGAACTGGGAAGGTTATAACTATGAAGATGCGATGCTAGTAAATAAAGACTTAGTAATAGATGACACTTTGACTTCTCTTCACATTGAAGAATATGAATCGGAAGCTAGAGATACAAAACTTGGGCCTGAAGAGATAACTCGTGATATTCCAAATGTTGGCGATGATATGTTAAAAGATTTGGATGAAAGAGGAATCATCAGAATAGGCGCTGAAGTAAAACCTGGAAATATTCTTGTAGGTAAGGTGACTCCTAAGGGGGAAACTGAACTATCAGCTGAAGAAAGACTTTTACGTGCTATTTTCGGAGAAAAGGCTAGAGAAGTAAGAGATACTTCACTTAGACTTCCTCACGGAGAGCAAGGTATTGTTGTAGATGTAAAGACTTTTACAAGAGAAGCCGGAGATGAACTTCAACCTGGCGTAAATGAAATGGTCAGAGTATTTATAGCTACAAAGAGAAAAATTCAAGTTGGAGATAAGATGTGTGGTCGTCACGGCAACAAGGGGGTCATCTCAAGGGTTATGCCTGCTGAAGATATGCCTTATATGCCGGATGGAACACCTATACAAATAGTATTAAATCCACTTGGGGTACCTTCACGTATGAACCTTGGGCAGGTATTGGAAGTTCACTTGGGACTTGCAGCTAAGAAACTTGGCTGGCATGTTGCGACTCCGGTATTTGACGGGGCTAACGAGGAAGATATTCAAAAGGCTTTGAGCCAAGCTGGATATCCTATAGACGGGAAAATCCAATTGAGAGATGGTAGAACAGGTGAAGAATTCGACCACCCTGTAACTGTTGGATATATGTATATGCTTAAACTTCACCATTTAGTAGATGAAAAGATTCACGCAAGAAGTACCGGACCTTATTCTTTAGTAACACAACAACCTCTTGGAGGTAAAGCTCAATTTGGTGGACAAAGATTTGGAGAAATGGAAGTTTGGGCTCTTGAAGCTTATGGTGCAAGTTATACTCTTCAAGAAATGTTGACGGTAAAGAGTGATGATATTGTTGGACGTGTTAAGACATACGAAGCAATTGTAAAGGGAGAAAACATTCCTCAACCAGGAGTGCCTGAATCATTCAAAGTATTGATTAAGGAACTTCAATCATTAGCTCTTGAAATAAAAGTTTTGGATGAACACGGACAAGATGTTGATCTTGAAGTTGACGAAGATGATTTAGACAGAATTGACAATATTTCAAATAATGATGAAGAAATAAAAGACCTTATAGAAAATAACCAAGCTCCTACACAAGGCGTGATTAAGAGAATTTCTACAGATGATATAGAAGCTCTTGAAGAAGGTTATGAAGAAGAGAACGAAGAAGATGAATTAGACGGTCATTATGAACAAGACTTTGGTTCTTATGATGACTCTGATGATGAGTAACTTATTTATAAGCTACAGAAAGGAGAGAATGCTCCTTGAGCGAACACGAATTATTTCACTCAATTAAAATAGGGCTGGCTTCACCTGAAAAAATAAGACAATGGTCTTATGGAGAAGTTAAAAAGCCGGAAACTATAAATTATAGAACGCTAAAGCCTGAAAAAGAAGGTTTATTCTGTGAAAAGATATTTGGACCTACTAAGGACTGGGAATGTAGTTGCGGCAAATATAAGAGAGTAAGATATAAAGGTGTAGTGTGTGAAAAATGTGGAGTTGAAGTGACAAAGGCAAAAGTTCGTCGTGAGAGAATGGGACACATAGAACTTGCAGCTCCAGTATCTCACATTTGGTACTTTAAAGGAATTCCTTCAAGAATGGGACTTGTGCTTGATATGAGCCCAAGAGCTCTTGAAAAAGTTCTTTATTTTGCATCTTATATAGTAACTCATGTTGAGAGAGAAGCAGACTTGCCTCTTTATCAAAAACAACTTTTAACAGAAATAGAATACAGAGAATACAAGAGAGAATACGGCGACCAATTTACTGCTAAAATGGGAGCTGAAGCTATAAAGGATTTACTTCAAAGCATAGATTTGCAGAGAGAATCTGAATTATTAAGCGCTGAAGTAGAAGCTGCAACAGGACAAAAGAAAGTTAGAATTTCAAGAAGATTAGAAGTTATAGAAGCTTTTCTTCAATCAGGGAACAGACCTGAATGGATGATACTTGAAGCGGTTCCTGTAATCCCACCGGACATAAGACCTATGGTTCAATTAGACGGCGGAAGATTCGCAACAAGCGATTTAAATGACCTTTATAGAAGAATCATAAACAGAAACAACAGACTTAAAAAATTATTAGATATCAATGCACCGGATATCATTGTAAGAAATGAAAAGAGAATGCTTCAAGAAGCGGTCGATGCACTGATAGACAACGGTAGAAGAGGAAGACCTGTTACAGGACCTGGAAACAGAGCGCTTAAATCTCTTTCTGAGATGCTAAAGGGTAAGCAAGGTCGTTTCAGACAAAACTTACTTGGAAAGCGTGTTGACTATTCAGGACGTTCCGTAATTGTGGTAGGTCCAGACCTTAAATTCTACCAATGTGGTCTTCCGAAGAATATGGCGCTTGAATTGTTTAAACCATTTGTAATGAGAGAACTTGTTGCACAAGGCTATGCGCACAATATCAAGAGTGCTAAGAGAATGGTTGAGAGAATGAAGGAAGAAGTTTGGGATGTACTTGAAGAAGTAATAAAAGACCATCCAGTGCTTCTAAACCGTGCGCCGACACTTCACAGACTTGGTATTCAAGCTTTTGAACCGGTGCTTGTAGAAGGAAAGGCTATTAAACTTCATCCGCTTTCATGTACAGCATATAATGCCGACTTCGACGGGGACCAAATGGCTGTCCATTTACCACTATCGACAGAAGCGCAAGCAGAAGCAAGACTTCTTATGCTATCTACAAACAATATACTAGGGCTTAAAGACGGTAAACCTATCGCAACTCCAACTCAAGATATGATTTTAGGTTCTTATTATCTAACTTTAGATATAGGAGAATCTAAGAAAGGAGATGGAATGATATTTACCAGCGAAGATGAGATGATGCATGCATACTATGCAGGTTTCTTGCATCTACAAGCTCACGTAGGAGTTAGAAGATATGCTGATGAAAACGACAGATGGGGTAAAATTGTATATTCTACAGTAGGTAGATTTATAATGAACAGCTTTATACCTCAGGACCTTGGATTTGTAGACAGAAATGTCGATAAATATTCTCTTGAAGTAGATAAAGTAACTGACAAGAAGTTACTTGGTAAGATAATAGAAAAGACTTATAAAAAACATGGCAATATAGTTACAGCTAAGTTGCTTGACAATATAAAAGAAAATGGATACCACTACTCAACCATTGGTGCTATTTCAATTTCAATGGGCGACGTTGAAGTACCGGAATCAAAACCTGAAATCTTAGCTCAAGCTAAAGCTGAAGTAGATAAATACGAAAAAGCATTCCGTAGAGGTTTGATTTCAGACGAAGAGAGATACGAAAAAGTAATAGACATCTGGAACAAGGCTACAGATGATTTGACAGACGATGTAATGGAAGGCTTTGATAGACTTAACAACATTTACATCATGGCGGACTCAGGAGCCAGAGGTTCTAAGAATCAAATCAGACAGTTGGCCGGAATGAGAGGTTTGATGGCTTCTCCATCCGGTAGAACTATCGAGGTTCCTATTACATCTAACTTCCGTGAAGGACTTTCAGTGCTTGAATTCTATATGTCAGCGCATGGTTCCAGAAAGGGACTTGCGGACACAGCGCTTAGAACTGCGGACTCCGGATATTTGACAAGAAGACTTGTAGACGTTGCTCAACAAGTAATAATCAAAGAAGAAGACTGCGGAACTGATGAGTATTTAGTTGCAAGAGATTTCAAGGACGGAAAAGAACTGATAGAGGGATTAAAAGATAGAATTGAAGGAAGATATTCTTTCGAAGATATTGTACATCCAGAAACAGGAGAAGTATTAGTACAAGCAAACCATGAAATTTCTGATGATGATGCAGAAAAAATAGTTGAAGCTGGAATAAAAGAAGTTAAAGTTAGAACTGTATTAGGCTGTAAAGCTAAGACAGGAGTTTGTGCTCATTGTTACGGACGTAACTTGGCAACGGGAAACCATGTAGACATTGGAGAAGCTGTAGGAGTAATTGCAGCTCAATCAATAGGAGAACCTGGGACTCAGCTTACAATGAGAACTTTCCACACTGGTGGGGTTGCATCTGCTGCGGATATAACACAAGGTCTTCCTCGTGTTGAAGAACTTTTTGAAGCAAGAAAACCTAAGGGATTAGCAGTTATTTCAGAAGTTGACGGTACAGTTGAAATTAGAGAGCAAAACAGAAAACGTGAAGTTGTTGTCACGCCAAGGGATGGAGAGTCTCATAGCTACAACATAGTTTACGGGGCAAGACTTAAAGTTAAAAATGGTGACTATGTAGAAAAAGGACAAGAGCTTACCCAAGGTTCAGTTTACCCTCAAGATTTATTGAGAGTAATGGGGGCTAAGGGAGTTGAGGAATACATTGTTAAAGAAGTTCAAAGAGTTTATAGGCTTCAAGGGGTAGATATCAACGATAAGCATATTGAAATCATAGTACGTCAAATGTTGTCTAAGTATAAGATTGATGACCCGGGAGATACAGAATTCTTGCCAGGTTCATTAGTTGATGCAACAGAATACAAGTTGACAAACAAGCAAATGATAGAAGAAGGTAAAAATCCTGCTATCGGAGAAGTTAATCTACTTGGTATAACTAAAGCTTCGCTTGCTACAGATTCATTCTTATCAGCGGCATCATTCCAAGAAACGACAAGAGTTCTTACAGATGCAGCAATAAAAGGTAAGGAAGATAAATTACACGGGCTTAAAGAAAATATAATAATAGGTCAGTTAATTCCTGCAGGTACAGGGGCAAGACAAAATAAACTTGTACAATTAGATGTAGATGAAAAACTAAAAGAAAATTATTTACTTCTTGAAAATTCAGAATTCATTGATGAAAGTGAACTTGAAGAAGAAGTAGCAGAATAGAAATAAAATCCGTCGGAGAAATCTGGCGGATTTTTTGCGTTGCTAGTTAAGAGGAATATGTTTAAGGGGTAATAATTTATTCTTAAGAGTAATTAAAAAAGGTTGACTTTACTACGATTGCGTAATATATTGAAAAAAGGTAAAAGTATAAACTAATAAAAATAGAAGTATGTATGTTTAATGTTGTTGATTCAGAAAAAATATAAAAATTTTCTAACTTGTTTATTTACAATGAGGAATGGAGAGTTTTGATAATATATATGAGTCGTATAAGGAGATTAGTAAGGAGGTTGTTATGAAAAAATATTTAATATTACCACTAATTCTATGGATATTTTTGATGGGTTGTTCACAAGGGACAAAAAGCAATTCGAGTGAAGATACTGAGGCTGTAGACAAAAAAGAAATATTTTCAAAATTATTAAGAGAAAAAGATTTAATGAGTTATGTTGTTAAGACTCAAAACGAAGCGACATTTAATGCTCAATCTGAAGAGAAAAGAGAAGTGACTAATTCAAATGGGACTGTTGAAATGATAAGGGAGCCTAAGATATATCATGCAAAATGGGAAGATGTAAGTGATAACACTAAAGATGAAAGCGAAGTTTATATCATAGACAAAGAGAATTTTTATAGAGAAAACAAAGGGGAATGGAATAAGAAAACAATTGATGATATGAACGCCAATAAAGAAGACATACCTACTTTTGTTGCGAAAACTACATTTGATTCAAACTCTATTTTAGAAAATCTTGAAAGTTATTATGAAATCGTAAAGTCACAAGATAGTTATATATTAAAGCTTGAGTCCAACTCAGATAATATAAGTGAAATTAAAAATATTCTTTTTGGAAAAGATGAGAGCAATTCATTTATAGGAGAGTTAACTTCAATAAGAGCTGAATTTTATTTTGAAAAAGATACATATAAGCCTATTTCATTTGAGTGGGAAGCACGCTTTTTAAATAAGGAGAACGACGAAGTTACGCAGTTAAAACAAATCGGGAATTATGAAAAAATAAATCAACTTGAAGAGATAGAAATTCCTGAAGAGATTAAAAATCTATAGTGAAAAAGTTATAAAACTTTTTTAAAAAATTTTTGAGAATACAGTTTAGTATTTTAGTAGTTGAACTTAATCTAAAATAAATAATTTAAATTTTTAAGACCTAAAATATCTTTTGTGATATGTTTTGGGTCTTTTTTGTTTATAAGTATTCTAAAGCTACAAATTAGAGAAATATTGGCTAAATAAAGTTGACTTAAAACAGGTTGAATGATATACTTATTGAGTATTTTGATAGCTATTTAAGACTACCTTTAAAGGTAGTCTTAATGTGTGTGTTGGAATTTACTAATTTTATGGAGGTGAAAGAATGCCAACTATTAACCAATTAATCAGAAAAGGTAGAAAGAAAATTGAAACTAAATCAAAGTCACCAGCTCTTGATGTTAACTATGATTCACTAAGAAAAGTTGAAACAGAAGTAAACTCACCACAAAAGAGAGGGGTTTGTGTAGCAGTTAGAACAGTAACTCCTAAGAAGCCTAACTCAGCGCTTAGAAAAGTAGCCAGAGTTCGTCTTACGAATGGATACGAAGTAATGGCTTACATCCCGGGGATAGGACACAACCTACAAGAACACAGTGTTGTACTTATCAGAGGTGGAAGAGTTAAGGACCTTCCAGGGGTTAGATATCACATTGTTCGTGGAACACTTGATACAGCTGGAGTTGATAACAGAAAACAATCAAGATCTAAATATGGTACTAAGAGACCTAAGAAATAAGATTGATTTGATTTAACATTCTTTATATAGATTTTTTGGCTTACGTTAATCGAGTACCAATGAATCGACTAAATAGTTAAGGAGGGAAGTTATGCCAAGAAAAGGACACATCCAAAAAAGGCAAGTAATGGCTGATCCTGTTTATGATGATGTAATAATCACAAAACTTATCAACAACGTAATGTTAGATGGTAAAAAGGGTACAGCACAAAGAATTGTATACAACGCTCTTGAAAATATTCAAGGGGAAACAGGTGAAGAAGCTTTAGAAGTATTCTACAAAGCTCTTAATAATGTAATGCCTGTATTAGAAGTAAAAGCAAGAAGAATCGGTGGAGCTACTTACCAAGTACCTATGGAAGTTAGACCTGAAAGACGTCAAACACTTGGACTAAGATGGTTGGTTAAGTATGCAAGAGCTAGAGGCGAAAAAACTATGGCTCAAAGACTTGCGAAAGAAATACTTGACGCATCTAATAACTTAGGCGCAAGTGTGAAGAGAAAAGAAGAAATGCATAGAACAGCAGAAGCCAATAAGGCATTTGCTCACTATAGATGGTAAGGGAGGAAGCCCATGGCTCGTGATATACCTTTAAATAGAGTAAGAAATATTGGTATCATGGCTCATATCGATGCCGGAAAGACCACTACTACTGAACGTATACTTTATTATTCAGGTAAAATCCATAAAATAGGCGAAACACATGAAGGTGGAGCGCAAATGGACTGGATGGAACAAGAGCAAGAGAGAGGTATCACAATTACCTCAGCTGCAACAACTGCAAACTGGAAAGATCATAGACTTAATATTATTGATACTCCGGGACACGTTGACTTCACTGTAGAAGTAGAGAGATCTCTAAGAGTTCTTGATGGTGCAGTAGCCTTGTTTGATGCAAAGAGTGGTGTAGAACCACAATCTGAAACTGTTTGGAGACAAGCAGATAGATATGGAGTACCTAGAATTGCACATATCAATAAAATGGACGTTACAGGAGCTGATTTCTTTAGATCAGTTGATACAATAGATAAAAAATTACAAGGTAACCCGGTGCCTATTCAAATTCCAATGGGAGCTGAAGACACATTTATCGGTATGATTGACCTTGTAGAAATGAAAGCTGAAATCTACAAGAATGATGACGGTACAGAAATTGAAGTTACTGAAATTCCTGAAGAATACAAAGCTCAAGCAGAAGAATATAGAGAAAACTTAATTGACAAGGTTGCGGAGTTTGATGAAGAACTTATGATGGCATACCTTGAAGGGGAAGAAATCTCTAAAGAACAAATTAAAAAAGCTATAAGAAAAGGTACAGTAGATGTTAAGATAACACCATGTACTTGTGGATCTTCTTATAAGAACAAAGGGGTACAATTACTTCTTGACGCTATTATAGATTATCTACCATCACCATTAGATATTCCGGCAATCAAGGGAACTGATGATGACGGGGAACCTATAGAAAGACACGCTTCAGATGAAGAACCACTATCAGCATTAGCATTTAAGATCGTTTCTGACCCATTCGTTGGTAAATTAGCTTACTTTAGAGTTTACTCTGGAGTATTGAAATCAGGATCTTATGTGTATAACTCAACTAAAGGCAAGAGAGAAAGAATCGGACGTATTCTTTTAATGCATGCCAATAAGAGAGAAGAAATTGATGAAGTATATGCAGGAGAAATCGCTGCAGCTGTTGGTCTAAAAGACACTACAACAGGTGATACACTTTGTGATGAAAAATCAAAAGTAATTCTTGAAAAAATGGAATTCCCAGAACCGGTAATTTCTGTTGCTATTGAACCAAAATCAAAAGCATCTCAAGAAAAAATGGGTATCGCACTTCAAAAATTAGCAGAAGAAGACCCAACATTCAGAACATACACTGACGAAGAAACAGGTCAAACTATAATCGCAGGTATGGGAGAGCTTCACCTTGACATTATTGTAGATAGACTTCTAAGAGAATTCAAAGTTGAAGCAAATATAGGTAATCCACAAGTATCTTATAGAGAATCTATTACTACAGCTTCTGAAGGCGAAGGTAAATACGTTCGTCAATCAGGTGGACGTGGACAATACGGTCACTGTAAGATCAGAGTTACACCTCTTGAACCAGGTTCAGGATTTGTATTCGAAAACAACATTGTTGGGGGTGCTATTCCTAAGGAATTCATCGGACCTACACAACAAGGTATCGAAGAAGCAATGCAATCAGGTGTACTTGGTGGATATGAAGTATTGGACGTTAAAGTTGAATTATATGATGGTTCTTACCATGATGTCGACTCTTCAGAAATGGCATTTAAGATAGCAGGATCAATGGCATTGAGAGATGCACTTGCAAAAGCAAATCCGGTACTTCTTGAACCAACAATGAAAGTAGAAATAACAACTCCGGAAGAATACATGGGAGATGTTATCGGAGATATAAACTCAAGACGTGGAAGAATGGAAGGTATGGAACTTGTAAATGGTGCGCAAATCATAACAAGCTATGTACCACTGGCAGAGATGTTTGGATATGCAACATCACTTCGTTCAAACACACAAGGTAGAGCTAACTACTCTATGCAATTTGACCACTATGAACCAGTACCTAAGAACATTTCTGACGAAGTTCTTGGAGACAAAAAGTAAGATCTTTAAGGAGGAATTACAATGGCTAAAGCTAAATTTGAAAGAAACAAACCACACGTAAACATAGGAACAATAGGACACGTAGACCACGGAAAAACAACACTAACAGCAGCAATAACACTAGTACTAAACAAAAGATTCGGAAGCGGAGAATTCGTAGA
>NZ_JAXDSS010000087.1:0-2117 GCF_034090345.1 Peptoniphilus sp.
TGTATTTTCAGGAACTGAATTTTATTCAAACAGATCTGAAAATAAATCAATTGATGAAGAATTTATAGAATTACTTAATAAAAATAATATGGCTATTGGACTTGTTGAAGCTTCTAATCAAAGAGGACATACAGATTTAAAAGGCGTTAATAATGTAATTAAAAATGATAGAGTTAGAAAATTTAGAGCTTTTACTACGTGGGATTATTTACAAGACAGATATGATTATCAAATCCCTCTACACAGAAATGGACAAGAGCTTACAAATGTGTACTATAGAGCTATTTCAGAAAGAAATGTAGCGGTGGTTTTCATTGCTCCTTACACAAAAGGAAATGAAATCATAACAGATCCACAAATGTATGGAAATGTACTACTTCCTTTAGCTGAAAGAATGGGACAAAAGGGATATACAGCAGGCGAAGTAAATCCAATTGGGACATGGAGTCCAAATAGACTGTTTAAAATACCTGTGGCGATAGGTGCTGTAGCAGCCGGGATACTACTTTTACAGACAATATTTAAATTACCAGCTCTTGCTTCAGCTATACTTATGGGACTTGGAGTTTTTGCGTCGCTTGCATTCTTTGGACTGGGAATAAAAGAAAACCTGGGCAATTTGTTGTTTAATTTGGCAGCAATAGTAACCTATCCTACACTTGCTCTCACAGTGATAATGGAAAATTATATGCTTGTCAAAAGAAGAAAAAATATAGAAGTAAAGACTTTTAAGATATACATTCATGGAATGGTATTGCTTTTAATAGCTATTCTTATAAGTATGATAGGAGCTTTAAATGAAGTTTCATTTTTGAGTGGAACGAATTATTTAGTAGAGCTTGTAGAATTTAGAGGAGTTAAAATTTCTCAAATGTTACCAATATTATTTGCATTTGTAATATATGCAGCATACATTGGTTTTGGAAGAACTGAAGAGACTGCTCCAAAAATACAAGTAAAAGAGATTAGAAATGTATTAAATTCAGATGTAAAATTTTGGCAAGCAGGTCTTGCGGGAATGTTGTTGATGTTGGTTGCAATATTCTTGCTAAGAGGTGGAAACACCAATACTAAAATTCCGGGAATGGAATTACTTGCAAGAAATTTAATGGAGATATATCTACCGGTTAGACCGAGAACTAAAGCTATCTTAATGGGTTGGCCCGCAATAATTCTTTTGATGTATATAGCATATAGAAAAAGAGCTGAAATAATGACATTCATATTGATTCTTTTAGCTTCAATAGGTATGGCGGATATAGTAAATACTTTTTCTCATATAAGAACACCGCTTTATATTTCATTTACTAGAGTTTTTGTGCAATATTTAGTTGTAGCACTTATAGCTTTAGTCTTTGTATATGTTGCAGAAGTTATAAGAAAGGGGTACGACAAATACATTGGCAAATAAAATTTTGGTGTCCGGGTACTACGGCTATAATAACATAGGTGATGAAGCTATTCTAAAAGGTCTAGTAGACGGAATATCTGAGATTAGCGATGCTGAAATTGTGGTACTATCTAAAAATCCAGATTGGACAACGGAAAAATATGGAGTAAAAGCAGTAAATAGGTCTAAAATAACTGATATTCTAAAAAATATCAGCAGTACAGACATGCTTTTGTCAGGAGGAGGATCACTTCTTCAAGATGTAAGTAGTAGTAAATCGATACTTTATTACCTTGGGATTTTGAAACTTGCTCAACTCATGAGAAAAAAAACTTTTATATATTCTCAAGGAATAGGACCTATTAGAAGGACTTTTAATAGATTTTTGACAAGAAAAATTTTAAATAAAGTAGACTATTTAAACGTTAGAGATAGACAAAGTGAAGCGTATTTAAGAGATTTAAATGTAAAAAGAGATGTTCAAGTGACGACAGACACTGTATTTGGGATTAAAAAACCGAGTCTGGATAAGGGGAGAGAAGTACTTGATGGGCTAGGGGTTAGAAGAGATACAGTAAATGTTGGAATGATAGTTATGAATTGGAAAAATTCAGGAGAGAGAACTATCGAGGAATTTATAAAGACAATTGAAATCATAAAGAGTGAAAGAGATGTCAATATAATACTGATTCCATTCTTTTACCATTTAGATTTAAAAATTGAAACT
>NZ_JAXDSS010000098.1:0-2327 GCF_034090345.1 Peptoniphilus sp.
AAGATTGACAGAAGGTATGGACCCTGACGATTTTGTAAAAAAATATGGCAAGTTAGACTTTGAATTGGAAGTTTCTAAGGCGATAAGTTATTTAGATTACAAAATTTCAAAGGTGAAATCTAGATGGAATCTTGAATCTTCAGAGGGTGTTGTAGGATTTACAACTGAGGTTTCTGAAATATTAACTAGACTTAAAAATCCGATAGAAAGAGATGTTTATATTGATAAAATATCAAAACAGTTTGGGATTAAATCTGAGTCTATAATATCTTATATCCAGTTGAAGAATAGAGATTTTAAAAGCAAATTAAAAAAAGAACAATTTATTAAAAAAAAGAATCTAGAAAAAAAAGAGCAAAACTCGTTAAGTGTTAAAAAATCACGTGAACAAATTGAGAAGCAACTTATTGCGCTTATGTTACATGATATAAATTTGTTTAATTTAATTGACTCTAGTATAGAATCATATGAATTTAGTGGAATAAAAGAACGAGATGCTTTTGAAATAATAAGAAATCTTTATATTGATACAGATTTAGAAAATATAGAGAAGCAAATTTTAGATAATTGCTTAATAAGCAGAGATTATTTATCTGAACTAATGAGTGTGAATATAGATTTAAAAAACTCCATAGATATTATAAAAGAATTAATAAAGACAATTAGACATTATAATTTAGAAGACAGAAGAGATAAATTATTAGAAAAGATTAAATCTTTAGATGATCAAAATAGAGAATTTGATATGCAAGAATTAAATAGTTTGATAGATGAATTAAAAGAGATAAATCTTAAACTAAATCTTCCTAGCTAGGGGGCTAAAAAATGACAGAAAAACTTAATGGTATAAATAAACCTCATTCAAAAGAGAGTATTGTTGGTGGGTTGAGAAATATAGGAAAGGCTAAGGGTAATTTAACTTATGAAGAGATAGTTTCAGCTCTTGAAGAAATACCTTTAGAAAGTGAAGAAATAGATAAAATATATCAAGATTTTGAAAGTGAAGGTATAGAACTTTTAGATGATGAAAAAATAGATTTGGAAATTTCCAATCAACCAGATGAAGATGAGGATATAAAGAAAGAAGATTTATCAGTTCCTAAGGGAGTTAGTGTAGATGATCCTGTTAGAATGTATCTTAAAGAAATAGGAAAGATACCTTTGCTTACCGGTGAAGAAGAAGTGCTAATAGCTAAACGTATGGAAACGGGGGAAGATTTAGCTAAAAAAGAACTTGCAGAAGCTAATTTGAGATTGGTAGTTTCGATTGCTAAAAGATATGTAGGTAGAGGTATGAGTTTCTTAGATTTAATTCAAGAAGGAAACCTTGGACTTATGAAAGCAGTTGAAAAATTTGACTACACAAAAGGCTTTAAATTTTCGACATATGCAACTTGGTGGATAAGACAAGCGATAACTCGTGCTATAGCTGACCAAGCTAGAACTATAAGAATACCGGTCCACATGGTAGAAACTATAAACAAGTTGGTAAGAGTTCAAAGACAATTAGTTCAAGAACTTGGTAGAGATCCATCACCTGAGGAAATTGCTGAAGAAATGAGTTTAGATGTTGAAAAAGTAAGGGAAATTCAAAAGATTGCTCAAGAACCCGTTTCATTGGAAACGCCAATAGGTGAAGAAGAAGATTCGCATTTAGGAGATTTTATACCTGATGAAGAAATCTTATCTCCTTCTGATGCCGCAACATTTACTCTTTTAAAAGAACAGTTGGAAACTGTTTTAGAGACTCTCACAGAAAGAGAAAAGAAAGTTTTAACTTTAAGATTTGGCTTAGAAGATGGAAGAGCAAGAACTTTGGAAGAAGTTGGGAAAGAATTTGATGTAACTAGAGAGAGAATAAGACAAATAGAGGCGAAGGCGCTTAGAAAGTTACGTCATCCAAGTAGAAGTAAAAAATTAAAGGACTTTTTGGAATGAGATTATCTGATAGATTAAAAACAATTACAATGATGGTTTCAAAAAATTCAAAAATAGCTGATATAGGCACGGATCATGGTCAAGTGCCTATTTTTCTATCTGAAAATAAAATATCTGATTATATAGTTTGCTCAGATATAAGTGAACCATCATTATTAAAGAGTAAGGAAATAGTAAAAAATTTTACTAACATATATCCAAGACTAGGGGATGGATTAAATGTCTTATTTGAAAACGAAGTGGATGAAATAATAATAGCAGGAATGGGGGGGTATTTAATTGTAAAGATTTTAGAAGAAAATTTGAATATAGTGAAAAATTTAAAGTCTATTATATTACAACCTATGCAGGCATCTGAATATTTGAGAGAGTATTTATATAGTAAGTAT
>NZ_JAXDSS010000102.1:0-2571 GCF_034090345.1 Peptoniphilus sp.
TTTAAAAATTTAAGAAAGCTCTAAATTTGCATATTTTTAAACATAGTTAAGTCCAAAGTTTATATTTTTTGGTATAATGAATCAAGTAGAGGTGAGAATCATGTTATTTAATGATTTTAACGATAATGTTTCAGATTTAAAGGACAATTTACAAAGAATAATCAGCAAAATTGAAAAGAATTCTAGACAAATCAAGGATCAAACTCAGCTTAAGGTTGAGTTGGTAAAAGAAGAGAGCAAGTTAAGCGCACAGTATAGAAAACTTGGAGAGTATGTGTTCAAATTAAAAAAAGAGACTGCTGAAGTAGATCTTGATTTTGAAGAGAATACAATTGCTGAAATTGACAGGCTTTTAGCTCGAATAGAAGCGATTAAAAGTAAGTATGAATATATAAAGTCATTTTCTAATTTTAAATCTGATGAAGTAAGAGAAGAAAATAAATATAGATGAATAAGAAGGAATAGTTTTGGGAAAAAAGTATATAGATTTGGGCACAAAGGTTGCCTATTTTGAAAGAGAGGGCGAAATTCCCTTGGTGCTTCTCCATGGATGGGGAGCGAATATAGAGTCTGTAGTGCCGATAATAAATGCGATAAGTCCTAAATATCATGTATATGCTTATGATTCAGCGGGTTTTGGAGATTCTGAAGAACCTAAAGAGGTTTGGGGCACACATGATTACGAAGAACTTTTGGAACGTTTTTTGGAAAAAATGAATATAGATAAGGCAACTTTTATAGGACATTCTTTTGGCGGCAAGACTCTGAGTATTTTTGCAGCAAAGCATCCGGAAAAAGTAGAAAAATTAGTTTTAGTAGATGCTTCGGGAGTGCTACCTAAGAGAAGTTTAAAGTATTATTTTAAGGTCTATTCTTTTAAATTTTTGAGAAAGATATATACTACTTTTTCAAGTGGAGATAAAGATGAAAGGCTTGAAAAGTTTTATAAAAAGTATGGCTCTGATGACTATCAAGCCTCTCAAGGAATTATGAGAAAGACTTTTGTAAAAGTAGTAAATGAATCTACTGAAGAATATTTTGAAAAGATAAAAGCTCCGACACTTTTGGTTTGGGGAGAAACTGATGATGCCACTCCCCTTTACATGGCAAAGGTGTTTGAGCAAAAAATAAAAGATTCGGGATTGGTTGTATTAAATGGGGGACATTTTAGTTATATTGATGACTATGGAACATTTAGTGCAGTATTAAAATCATTTTTAGAATAGGGGAAATATGGATATTTTTGATAATATGATGATAGGAACTATTATATATTTTGTAATGGGGATAGCAGTTTCTATTTTAAATTATAAGATCATTACAAAGAGAAGTGAGTTTCCAATTCACATGCTTCAACTTGAAGGTTATGAAACGGAAGAATATATAAAGTGGGTTGCTGAAAACAAATCTAAAATGAATAAGTTTGTATATGAAAAAGCTACTGAAGTAAAATCACCACTTGTATGGACTGATAGGGCTAAGAGACTTTTAAAAAGACATCAGGCGACAAACATTATATTTATAAGTGTTTTGTTAATTGTTGGCTTTGTGGTATTTTTGTTTAATACAGGTTTAGGTTTTGTATTTCTAATTTTGAGTAATATAGTTTTGTATTATTACCAATACAAAGTGCTTGAAATTTCAAACAATAGACAAGTTCCTGTTGAAGAAAAAATCAATATGGGATTTTATACTAACGCCCAAGGTAAGATAAGAGAGTTGAAAAAAGACGGATTGAAAGTTTTGGGGATAACAGGTTCTTTTGGAAAGACATCTGTAAAATTTATCTCTGATACAGTTCTTTCTGAAGCCCTTAGAGTTAAGAACACTCCATCATCTTACAATACACCAATGGGGCTTTCAAAAGTAATCAACAACGATTTGGATAAGAGCTATGAAGTGTTTATTGCTGAACTTGGAGCGAAGAAAAAGGGAGAAATTGACGAAGTAGCTAAACTTGTTCAACCTGATATTGGAATAATAACAGCAATCGGGCCTACTCACATGCATCTTTTTAAAACAATAGAAAATATACAAAATACAAAGTATGAGTTAATTGAAAACTTACCTGAAGATGGCGTGGCAATTTTTAATTATGACAATGACTATGTAAAGCCATTATCAGATAAGACTAAGATAAGAACTATCAATTATGGAATTAAAGATATTGAAAAATTAGATGTGTATGCAAAAGATATAACAGTTGATGAAAATGGTTCAAAGTTCACTCTTGGAGTAAAAGACATTGGAGAGATACCTTGTGAGAGTAAATTGTTAGGCGTACACAATATATCAAACTTACTTGCGTCAGCTTGTGCGGGATATGTTCTTGGACTTAGTTTAGAGCAGATAAGCGCAGGTATTAAAAAGGTTGAACCGGTTGAGCACAGATTGAACATAGTTGATAGCGGAACTGGCGTAATAGTAATAGATGATGCTTTTAATTCTAATCCTGTAGGATTTAGAGCAGCACTTGATGTATTAAATGAGTTTAAGAGTGGTAGAAAAATAATAATAACTCCGGGAATGGTTGAGCTTGGAGATATTGAAGAAGAGGAAAATGAAAAAGTT
>NZ_JAXDSS010000010.1:0-3244 GCF_034090345.1 Peptoniphilus sp.
CCAAATCTTAAATCTGGTTTATCTACTCCAAATCTATCCATTGCTTCTCTATAGCTCATTCTTTTAAGTGGTAAACTTATATCAACTCCAATCATTTCCTTGAAAACATGCTTTAAAAATCTTTCATTAGTTTCTATTACATCTTCTATGTCAACAAAACTCATTTCAGTATCTATTTGAGTAAACTCAGGTTGTCTATTTGATCTTAAGTCTTCATCTCTAAAGCACTTAGTTATTTGGAAATATCTATCAAATCCAGAGCACATCAAAAGTTGTTTCATCAACTGCGGTGATTGTGGAAGCGCATAAAATTGTCCTTCGTTAATTCTTGAAGGGACTAAATAATCCCTAGCTCCTTCAGGAGTTGGTTTAGTAAGCATAGGAGTTTCAACTTCAATAAATCCTTCTGATGAATAGAAATCTCTTGTTATCTTATAGAACTTGGATCTTGCAAATAGTTTTTTTTGCATTGAAGGTTTTCTCAAATCTAAGGACCTATATTTTAATCTCATATTTTCTGAAACATTGTCATCATCTTTTATATATATAGGCGGAACTTCAGATTTATTTAAAATCCTTAGTTCATTTGCTAAAATTTCAACTTTTCCAGTAGGAATTTTATCGTTCACTGAAGACCTTTCTCTTACAATTCCTTTAACAGCTACTACAAATTCAGATCTCAAGCCTGTAGCTTTTGTAAATAAATCTTTATCTACTGTATCATCAAAGACTACTTGAACTATCCCTTCTCTATCTCTTACATCTGCAAATACTATTGAACCTAAATTTCTCTCTTTTGAGACCCACCCCATTATAACTACTTCATTCCCAATTAGATTTTCTCTAACTTCTCCACAATAGTGAGATCTCTTTAAACCGGTTAACTTATCAGCCATTTATTCCTCCATATTAAAAACTCGTCCCTTGGGACGAGTGGTCTTTTATTTCTTAGTAAGCCCTCTTGACCCCTGACATAATCAGGTAGGTACTAAACAATTCAATTATATTATTTTATATTCTTCGTGTCAATTTTAGCATATTCTATTTTCTACTTTATCCTTAAGTATTTCCAAATCAGTTTTACCTCTTTTTGAAAGTTCATCAAATAAGAATCCAGCTCCCTTATCCATTCCTTGACAGCCTGCAAGTAATAGAACATCATCATCATTTACATCATCTACAATTATTCTTATTGCATCTGATAAAGTATCTATTATTTCAAAATTCATGTTGTTTTTAGACATGGTATTTTTAAACACTTCTAATTCTTTATCTAATACAATATCTTTTTTACCAACAACATCTTTACTCAAAGTTGCTATCACTTTATCAAGCCCTAAATCTTTAAACCATCGGACCATTCTCTCTGATGTTTCTCTGTTTAATTCGACTCCTCTACTACCTCTTATTGCATATAAAACATGTAAATTTTTATATTGCATTTGTTTTAAAGTATCTAAAGTTACATCTATATTTCTAGCATTAGCAAAATGGTCATCTATAACTTTAAAAGAGCCATCATAAATCATTTCACATCTTCTCTCAACACCAGAGAATAACTTTAGAGCTTTTATTATAATTTTCTTATCTATTCCCTCTAATAGCGCCACTATTATAGCGGCAACAGAATTCATGACTGATGAATATCCAGAAGCTGACAATTCAATATAGAATTTTTCAGGCTTAATTTTTACTCCATTAAATTCTATATCTCTTAAAACTTCAAACGTAAACTTCCCAAATCCGGTACTCAAATCTAAATCTTTTATGGTGCAATCATAATCTGAATTTTTTAGAGAATATGATACAACTTGCCCATTAGTTTTTTCTTTTAATTTTGCAATTTCATCAAAGTCCATATTTAGAACACAAGCTGTTTTATCCTTAGCCTCTCTTATCAACTTAGATTTAAATTTATAATAATTTTCAAAGCTTCCGTGTTGGTCAATATGCTCTCTTGAAAAATTGTTAAAAGTAACAATATTAAAATCTATATTTTTATTTCTATATAACTCTTGAGCTGAAGAAGAAACTTCCATAGTAACTTTCTCTATCTTATTCTCAACCATGTCTGATAGATATCTTTGTAAATCATAAGATTCAGGCGTAGTTAATATTGATGGAACCATTACCTCAGCATATTTGGTATAAACAGTTCCTATTATGCCAGTTTTATAACCCGCTAATCTATATATAGTATCCAACATAAAAGACGTAGTCGTTTTTCCATTTGTAGCAGTTATACCAACCATATTTATTTTTTCTGATGGACTATTAAAATATTTATTAGATAAATCTGCTAATGCAATCCTTGAATTTTCAACTTTAATTTGTGGAATATCAACGTCTACATAATCTTCCACAACAGCAACTACTGCACCTTTTTCATATGCATTCTTAACATATTTATGTCCATCAGTTACATATCCCTTTATAGCAACGAATAAATCTCCAGATTCTACATCATTAGAATTGTATCTAATGTTTTTTATATCTAAATCTTCAATTCCTAGTTTACTAAAATCATCTATTAATTGATTTAATCTCATTTTTCACTCCTATACCTATCAAATAGCACTTTTAATTTTTTATCAGAAACTTCTTTGTTTCTCGATAAATATTCTCGCATACTTCTAAAATTTGGTATCTGCTCAAATTTTTCACTATTTATGTGAAGTTTAGAAGTTGCTCCCATTCCAAAACCCCATATATCATGTAATTCCTGTATCATCATGATATTATAAATACATTCGTGTCCTTTTATAGAATAACCTATATTTTCATTACCGCCAATAATACGTTTTTGTCTGTACAAATAATATGGATTGTAATTATTTTCTTTTAACTTACTTATAACTTCATTATTAAAATTTATATTAAAATTTGATACATTTTGATTTTTTAAATAATCTGTTCCATTTTTTAAAGCTAATGAATGAACAGTTATATTGGTTGGATTTAATTTTATCACACTCTCTAGTGAATTCATAAAATCCTCTTCTGTTTCATCTTCTAATCCAATAATTAAATCCATATTTATATCTTTAAATTTTGGCTTGGCTTTATTATAACACTCTATAAACTCTTCTATGGAGTTTATTCTATTTATCGACTTAACTGTCTTAAAATTCATAGATTGAGGATTTATACTTATTCTATCAACATCATGATTTGATAACATTTCAATCATTTCATCAGTGAGTGTTTCAACCCTTCCAGCCTCTACTGTAAATTCTATTGTATC